>JASHYZ010000506.1 GCA_030042795.1 Terriglobia bacterium
GGATCGAGGCTACATCATGCGCGATCCATCTGGTCGGCCGGTTCGCATGATCGGCGCCATGATGGACATCACCGCTCAGAAGCAGACCGAAGAGGCGCTCCGTCACGCCAAAGATGCGGCCGAGGCGGCGAACCGGGCCAAGAGCGATTTCCTGGCGAACATGAGCCACGAGATCCGCACGCCCATGAACGGAATCCTGGGTATGACCGATCTGGCCTTGGATACGGAGCTCAGCGCGGAGCAGCGCGACTACCTTGAAATGGTAAAAACGTCGGCCGATGCTCTGCTAACGGTCATCAACGACGTTCTGGATTTCTCCAAGATCGAAGCCGGAAAGCTGGAGCTCGATCCGAGCCCCTTCAACTTACGCGAACACTTGGCACAAAGCCTGAAGCCGCTGGCCCTGCGCGCTCATCAGAAGGGCCTGGAGCTCACCTGCGAGATTGGCGCCGACGTGCCGGAGCTGGCGGTGGCGGACGGAGCGCGTCTGCGCCAGGTGGTGATCAATCTCGTTGGCAACGCCATCAAATTCACCAAACAGGGAGAAGTGGGACTCAAGGTCGCGGCCGAGTCCAAGGGAGAGGACCAAGTCTCGCTGCATTTCACCGTGCACGACACGGGCATCGGCGTCGCGCCCGAAAAGCAGCGGTTGATTTTTGAGGCATTTTCGCAGGCCGACAATTCGATGGCGCGCGAGTATGGCGGAACCGGGCTGGGACTCACCATTTCTTCGCGGCTGGTCGAGATGATGAACGGCCGCATCTGGTTGGAAAGCGAACCCGGCAAGGGCAGTTGTTTTCACTTCACCACTCAAGTTGGCATCGCCCCAGGCTCGCCTTCGGTCCAGCCACTGGAACCGGTAGAGTTGTCTGAAATGCCGGTTCTCGTGGTTGACGATAATCTCACCAACCGCCGGATTTTAGGAGACATGTTGGATCGATGGAAAATGAAGCCAGTGCTGGCAGCGAGCGGGCGAGAAGCCCAGATCGCTCTTCGGGAGGCGGAGCGATCAGGTGTTCCGTTCGGTCTATTCTTGATTGACGTGAATATGCCCGAGATGGACGGCTTTGCGCTTGCCGAACAAATCCGCGGGCAAATAAACCTTCGCCGCACCGCAATCATGATGCTTACCTCTGCTGCGCAGCGAGGCGATGCGGCGCGATGCCGCGAACTCGGAGTCGGCGCTTATCTGATCAAGCCGATTGTGCAATCGCAACTGCTGGAGGCGGTCCGCAACGTATTGGGGACGCTGGCTGAACCCGAGACCAAACTTCTTCGCGGGACGCGCCCCTCGAGGCCTGAGGGCAGCCGGCGGCTGAACGTCCTCCTCGCGGAAGACAATCTCGTTAACCAGAAATTGGCGACTCGTCTTCTTGAAAACCACGGCCACACTGTGACGGTAGCCGCAAATGGCCGGGACACGCTAGCGTTGCTTGAGCAGCGGCGATTTGATCTGGTCCTAATGGACGTCTCAATGCCAGCAATGGATGGGTTTGAGGCCACAGCAGCCATCCGGGCGCGAGAGGCGCTGAGCGGTGAACATGTTCCTGTCATCGCCATGACGGCCCACGCCATGACCGGCGACCGCGAGCGGTGCCTGGCTGCCGGAATGGACGGCTACGTGAGCAAACCCATTCGAGCCCGAGAACTCTTTGACTCCATCGAATCGCTCCTTGCCGTACCGGCATAGAAGCGCCGCCTCGCACGGTGCGGATGCCCTCGAACTTCATCCAACCTTCCATCAACTTGGCCTGCCCCTACGTCAAACTGAGACACTACCCTTCCGTCGTTATCCCGGACATATGTGATAAGGTATGCTCGATTGGATTCGAGTCCGCGCGAGACGTGGGTTTCAATGGAGCACCGCATGTTCAAAATCAACCGACGCGACTGGATGCGGCAAGCGCTGGGCGTGACGGCCGCAGGCTCATTGCAGGAAATGCGGACCGGCGCGAAAGCTTCCGAAGCGCCCGATTCAGACAACGCCATCAAGCTGTGCCTCATCTGGAATATCGAGCAACCGCACCTGATCAACCTAGCCAAACAGATCGGGATCACGCATTCCATCGCCGGCACGGCCGGTGCACTGAGCAAAGTATCGCGCAGCCAGTACGTCGATACGGTCGCCAAGATCAAAGAAAAGTACGCAGCCGCCGGAATGACGATCGCAGCCATCGAAAGCCATCCTGTGCCGGCGGAAAAGATCAAGCTTGGTCTGCCCGGGCGCGACGAAGAGATTGAAAACTATATCGCGGCCATCGAGGCTCTGGGCGCTGCCGGCATTCACACGGTTTGTTACGATTTCATGGCCGGAATCGACTGGTACCGCACGCGCACCGACCAACCCGGGCGCGGCGGCGCTCTGAGCCTCGCCTTCGACAAGAACGACGCCGACAATCAAGGTCTCACCCAATGGGGACGAATCAGCGAAGAGACGATGTGGGCCAACATCGAATACTTTCAGAAGGCAGTGATTCCGGTCGCCGAGAAGGCAGGCGTGCAAATGGCTCTGCACCCGGACGACCCGCCCATTCCCGAGCTTCGCGGAATCGCGCGCATTCTCACCAGTGCCCAAAATTATCGCCGTGTGATGAATATCGTGCCCAGTCCGATGAATGGCGTTACGTTCGATCAGTCCATCTTCTACCTAATGGGTGAAGATATTCAGTCGCTGGCCAAAGAATGGTGCCAGCAGAAGAAGATTTTTTATATCCACGCCCGGAACCTCACGGGCACGCGAGACCACTTCCTGGAAACCTTTCAGGACAACGGCGCTATCGCCTTCGGCGAAATGTTTCAGACTTACCATGACAACGGCTTTCGCGGCCCTGTGCGTCCTGACCATGATCCCATCATGGACGGCGAATCGAACGATCACCCCGGTTACGCAACATTGGGGAAGATTTTTGCCATTGGCTACATCAAAGGCGTTTTGGCTTCGCGCAAGATTCCGTTCGTCTGAGACAACACGCGAGCTGACGCGTGCGACTGTGGACTTTGTCTGGAAAAGGGGAGTTGACTTACCGAACGCTCCGCGCCTTCACAAACGAATACAAGCCGAAGATAACCAACAGCAGCGAAAACCCGGCGATAATGCCGAATCGCCACATGCCGTTTGAGGGATTCTGTGCGTAAGCTTGCCACTCCGAGTAGGTCAGCGATGCGCCGATGCCCGCGAAAAGAAGAAAGGTAAGGCCCACCAAGGCGTGGAAGAGACGGCGAGTCTGGCGCCAGCCATATCGGAGCAGTGAGCCTAGCCCAGTCATATAAGCCCCGTAGCGGCGCGGCCGATTGGGGCGGCTTGAAGATGTCTCGACCTTAGGTGAACGCCTGTCATTCTGAACGGAACGAAGAATCTCTTGCATTGTCCGGCAAAATCCATCACATCAGGAACTGTTGCCGCAGCCAGTCCAAACCGGCCTTTTCCGACGGCGGAAGCATGCGTCCGCCGGGCTTCGGTTTGATCGTCTCGCCGCGGCGCCGGAAACTCACCCGATATAGCTCCGCGAACGTGAAAAGCTGCACGGCGGCGCCCTGTCCGCCCACCACCTCCGAACCACGCCGCACGTTGTCCATCAGGCGGCAGGGATGAAGCAGGTGATAAGGGTTGCGCATCATCTCTCCGCCGTGCTCGGCCGCCGCCACAAGCTGGATGGCGGCAAGCTCCGGAGTGACCGCCACCATCAGGTTCGGCTCAGCCATCTCGTGCCAGAATTCGGTCTCGACAAACACTACGCTCGCATCCGGGCGTCGTGAAAAATGAACCTCCAATGCTTCCGTCACTAAGTAGTGCGTTCCAATGTGCGTTGTATTGAAATCATCGGCGTGAGGGGTCAGCACCACTTCCGGCTGCTCCTCGTCGAAAATCTCGGCGAGACGCTGAACGCGTAGATCCCATCCCTTCGGATCGCTTTGCCGCGCCGCTAGGTTGACGGGCCCGAGGCCACCTGCCGGTTTCCGTACAAACCCGATTACTGCCCCGCCGTCCTTCGAGCGAGAGCGAAAATTCGGTCCGTCCACGTCTGGAATCACGAGGTCGAACCCGAGGACCCGGCAGGCGGAGGCCACTTCGCCGCGCCGGCGCTCGTGCTGCGCGGCGCCGGATCCCAGCGTCACCGCGATGTTGGTGACTCGCGCCCCCGACTCAAGGCGCATTCGCAGCGCGAGCGCCCCGCTTAGCGTCTCGTCATCCGGATGCGGCGCGCAGTACAAAACTTTGGCTCCACTTGCTCGGCTCTCCGCCACCGCGGAAGGCACAGGCGGTTGTTTTGACGGACCGAGGGCAATACTCTTACCCGAGTCTACTGCATCAATCACACGGCCGAGATACCCGAGCCACTCCGAAAATCCGTTCGCTGCTGGTTGCGATGCCATACTTCTGACCTTATCACATTCGGCTTGTTGCAATGCGGAGCAGCGGAGTCTGTTTGTTGTAGCTGCGCTCTACATCGCAAAACTCCAATTTCTTCTCAGCGCGCCGCAATCGTCTGATGCCGCGTGGCAAATCCGAACCTACTTCTTGGTGTCTCCATGTTCTCGGTGCCCACAGCTACCAATACTGAGGCCACAGAGTCTCTGTGAACTCCGTGTTGAAAGCCTTCCAGGCACAGAGGTTACGGAGAACTCCACTTTGGTTGCGACGCGCAAAGAAAAGCGCACCACAGAGGGCACAGAGAAAGCCTCTGTGGCCTCCGTGATCTCTGTGGTGAATGCTTCTTTGGTTGCGGCCAAGGTCGCGTTGTACTGCGCCGCCACAGCAGCCCCTGCCACCATATCTTTATCTTTTGCATCATCCGCAAAAAACTTTTGAGATTTAGGGCATTTGTGGTCTGCAGGCGGGCGAGAGAGGTAGGCAACAAACCCTGAGCTTAGCGAAACATATCTTCCACCGGCATGGTCCAGCCGGCAACAGCGGGTTCCGCTTCAGCGAGTTGGCCGCGACGGTAGACTATCGGGTTGTCAGGATCGCTCACTCGGTAAACTCGGACGACTTCTTGGTGAAGCACGTCCACGTCCCAAACCACAAGAGTAGTGCCGGCAGCGAAATAATCGTGACGCTTGGCAGCTATCTCCCGGTCGGCGGCAGGACCGTAGTCACCGTCGCTGCGCACTTCGACGGCGAAGACGGGTGCGCCCTCCAGGAATTTACCTCGCGTGCGCGGCCCAATGTAATAAGCGCCATCGGGGCTGAAGGACCGGCGGCTAGGAAGGTTCACGATAAAGGCGGCATTGTCCGTATAGGCGCGGCCATGGCCAGTCCTTCGCGAATACTCGTGCAGGGAAACAAAGATTTCTCCGACTGCGGTGCTAGGTAAGTCTCCAGTGGGTGACATCAGGCGCAACTCTCCATTGACGATCTCAGCCTTGCCATCCTCAAGCACATGGTACAGATCTTCGATTGTCGCTTCGGTCCTGACCGCCATCTCGGAACCTCAATTCGATACTAACACGTTCGGGCCGTCTGTCTCATTCGTCGCAACTCTCAGCGTACCATGTGTCATTCGTAGCGCAGCGCCACCAGCGGGTCAACCTTAGCGGCGCGGCGCGCCGGAATATAGCTGGCCACGAGGGCCACGACGGCGAGCAAGGCCGAGACGGTGCCAAGCACGAGCGGGTCCGCCGGCCGTACTCCATAAAGCAGAGTTTGCAGCAGGCGTCCCAAACCGATAGACCCTGCGACTCCTAGCGCAATGCCCATTAGGACCCACGTCATGCTACCGTTCACGATAAGCCTCAACACGTCAGCCGTGCGGGCGCCCAGCGCCATGCGAATGCCAATTTCATGGGTACGCTGCGCCACGGAATAGCTCACCACGCCCACGATCCCCACCGCCGCCAGCACGAGCGCCAGCAGCGAGAACGTAGAAAGCAACAGCATGGGAAAGCGTCTTGAGCCGGTGGAGTCATGCACCACCTCTTCCATGGTCTGCACACCGGAGACGGGCCGGTCCGGTAGGAACTCGGCGATCGCCTTTTTCACCAAGGGCGTGTAACTGGAGGGACTCGAAGTAGTGCGGACCACTACGCTCATCACTGGCCAGCCCGCCTGGGTGTAAGGCCGGAAGAACTGATGGCGGGCGGGCTCGTCCAGACCCAAGAAATGCACATCCCCGACCACTCCCACTACCGTAAGCCGCGGGCCATCCGAGCCGCCCAGCCGGATCGCTCGGCCGATCGGGTCCTGCTTGGGCCAAAACTTCTGCGCCATGGTCTCATTGATGACGATCACTCCGGGCGAGGTTAATGTGTCCTGGTGCGTGAATTCCCGGCCTTTCAGAATGGGAATGCCCATGGTGCGAAAATAGTTTGGGCAGGCGACACTGTAGTCAGCTCCGGGCATATGACCCCGTTCAGCGGGAGGCTGGCCTTCGATCTGAAACCCGCGGCCGGCGTCTCCTTCGAAGGGCAGGTGAGCGACGGCGCCCACCGATACCACCCCCGGAATGGCGCTGACATGGTCATCGAGGTCCTGACAGAAGCGCGGCAGCCCGGGCGGACCGTTGTAGATTTCGTCTTGTGGAACCGACATCTCCATGGTCAGCACGTTCTTGGGATTGAGCCCGGGGTCCACTCCCAGCAGCCGTGAAATGCTTTTGATCATCAACCCGGCGCCGCACAAGACCACCAACGCCAAGGCCACCTCTGACGCCACCAGGACGTGGCGCAAACGGCTGCCGCTGCCGTGAGTTGATCCACGCCCAGCCTCCTTAAGAGGGTCACCGAAGTCGCCGCGCAAGGCGCTTAGCGCCGGCGCGAGGCCGAAGAGAACGCTCGTGAGACACGAGGCCACGAGGGCAAAGCCGAACACGCGCGCGTCAATGCTGATCGAGTCGAGCACCCGCAACGGAAGCTGCATAGCATCCAGCCGGAATAAACGAAACAGCAGTTGAGTGCTCCAGGCTGCCAGAACCAGTCCTGCGACGCCACCCAACAAACCCAACAGCACGCTTTCCGTCAGCAATTGCCGCGCGATGCGAGAGCAGGCGGCGCCGAGCGCCCGGCGGATGGCGATCTCCTTCTGCCGCGCCGCTCCGCGCGCCAGGAGCAGGTTGGCGACGTTTACGCAAGCGATGAGGAGGACGAATCCGACAGCCGCCAGCAGAGTAAACATGGTGCTGCGGAGGCCCTCAATTCCGAAGTCGCCCATGGGCTGCACAGTGGCGCCCATATTGGCGTCTTCTTTCGGGTATTGCTGAACCAGATGACTGGCGAGAGTCTCCATTTCCGATCGCGCCTGCTCCACGGTCACGCCCGGCTTGAGACGCCCGAAGGCGATGAAGCTGTTCTCATCACGACCATAGTCTGTCTTGGTGTAGCCCACCGGCACCCAGAGCTGGCGCGGGCCGCTCCAGAACTGCCACTGAAAATTACGCGGCATCACGCCAATCACCGTGAAATCTTCGCCGTCGATGCGGATGGTTTTGCCCACCAGCGACGGATCGCCACCGTAGCGCCGCTTCCACAAGCCGTAGCTCAGTACGACCTCGCGATCCCTGCCCAGGATCTCTTCCTCCGGCAGAAAGGTGCGTCCGAGAAGGGGCTTTACTCCAAGTGTGGGGAAGAAGCCGGCAGAAACCCTTAGGCCGGACACTTGCTCCGGCTCCTGCTTCGCTCCGGTAGCCGAAAGATTGTAGCCTCTGCCCGCCGAGTCGCAGATGGCCATGTTCTCAAAGGAGTGGCTCTCACGATGGAAGTCCCAGAAATTGGGCGCGGAGACGATGTTCCAATCG
>JASHYZ010000507.1 GCA_030042795.1 Terriglobia bacterium
CCCTAGAAATTTCGGTCAGGTGACGACGCATTTGAAACGGGAGCTTATCACTGAGACTTTCGGTAGTGGGTCAGTCTCAATTCTTTCTTTATGTTTTCCCCTGTCATTCCCGCGAAGGCGGGAATCCACATGGGAGAGACGCGCCTTACAACTTGGATTCCCGCTTGCGCGGGAATGACAGGGAACGAGGTGCTGGAGAGAATTCAAATTGACCCACTACCAGACTTTCCAGGAGCTTGACAGCATAGAGTGTGTGCTCGGGAGAACATCAACTCATCGTAACAGCCTTATTTATCAACAACATGATGGCTTTATAAAATAACTAATTTATTTTCATACACCTAACGGCTTTAACGAACTCGGTCCTTTGTTTTCATACACCTAACGGTTTCGTTTCGTAATTTCCACTGTTCGGTCTGATAACTACTAAGTAATAGTTACCATGTCTTGCTTGCTACTGTTGGACTTAGCAGAGTTCTGTCCCAGCAGGGTTACTCGCACGAAGCTTGTCCCCGCGAAAAGGGGGAGCGGGAATCCACAAGTTTTCACACAAACTCTGAAGCCCTGCCTTTTTGTTCTGTGGTGAGCAGGCCAAGCAGCGGATAAAGATCAATTGGGAGGGGGGGCCTTCTGACCTTGGGGCGACTTATTCGGCGGCTGGCCTGACGGGGTGTTCGGCACGGCAGTGACGTCACCGATGGTAACCCGGGAACCGAACTGTTTGTAGTCCGTATATCGAATGATCTCTTTGACGTGGACCGGCGGGGCGCCGGTGAAGTAGAGCGTGTCATCCGCGAGCGTATAGGTTGGGAACCAGAACTTACCGTCAATCTGCTCGCGCCAGGAGGTGAAGCGCGGAAACAGGTTCTCATTGCCCCTGCTCTTGATTTCGGGCACGTTCTTGCCCTCTGTTTTGACAATCTGCAGATCGCGGTCGTCCACCCACACCAGACCCTGGAAATACTGTCTGCCCTTTTGGATCTCTTTGGGCCGAATAGAGAAGACGTAAGCTGTGAGTTCATCCACTTTAACGTGGCCCTTGTACTGGACGTCATACTCCGGAAGCTCTGCAGTGGTAAGAACAAAGGGCTGAATGTTGCGAAACGCGTCCAGGTCCTGCTCGGTGAGAATGAGTTGGTGTAGGGTGTCAGGCGGCGCGTAGCTGACACGTTCAATCCGTGCGCCTCTATCATCGTAAAGGATGTCCCAGTCCTGCTGGTACCGCCCCGTAACTTCGCCGTCCGGCCCGATTTCTTCGACCTTATTGATTTGATGGTAGGTGTAATTGTCCCGCGCCACTTTGAACAGGGCTTCCTTGGCAGCAAAGGCTTGAATGATTTGCTGGATGCGCTCGGGGCTAGGGTCACTCAGATCGAGCCCCGTCACCTTCGCGGGAGCAGCGGAGGCGCTTGTTGCCGGGACCGTGGTTGATCCGCCCGCTGCCGGCTGCGCGGCCGCTTGGGCTTGCGGCGGAGCAGAAACCACTGGGGCACGGTGCCGAACCAGAGTGGGACCGGACGACGAACCGGTTGAGGATGAAGTCGCAGTCGAATTCGACGACGTTGTTGATGCGCCCGCCGAACTCGAGCTTGCAGTCGCATCCGGAGACGAAGGAACACCCAGGCTGGGCCCAGATGAGGTCGCAGGACTTATGCCGTCCGCCCCTATCATCGTGGGCGGCGCAGATTGAGAAGAGGTCGTTGCCGTGGAATTTCCGGAACCACCCAGCGTCGGCGCCGCAGCACCTGAGGAACTGGCCTGCTGCGAACTCCCGTGCCGGATAAGCGTGGGCCTCTCACTATTCGCGGGAGAACTTGAGGCCGATGGTGGGCTGCTCGTATTTGGGGGTGGTGCCGGGGTCGAAGGCGCTGCGGTCGAGGGTGCAACCGGTGAGGTTCCTTTGCCGGAGGCGCCTTCGAGCGCCTGGATCACAGAATCGTCAGCGCCGTCGCGGCGGAACTCTGTGGCAGCCTCGGCGCTCATTTGAAAGTCAATGCCGCGCTGTTTGATGAGGTCGATCAGCTTTTGAGAACTGGCGCCACCGATCAAGAGAAGCGTTACGTCGTCGTGAGTCAGTGGCTTCTCAGCCGCTCGCAACCCTTGTACGGTGAGGGAGCAAACCAATAACGTAAGGAGTATGCCGATGAGAAATCGAGATGTGATCTTACCCACGGCGCACCGCAAGTGAAAAAAGACTTGGGCCGGAGTCCAAGGGCTCCACTGTTACATAGACTCCCGCGGCTCTCGCACGGTTGCTTCACACCGCTGCCGAAATGATGGCCGAAGCGAGACGGAAGGACCGCCACCAGTATTGAGTTCGGTGCCGGGTACAAGAAGCAAGCGAAAACGTGACCGGCGAGACCGTCCTAACGCGCCCGCCTCTTGTTCTTCAGACGCGACTGGCGCAACTTGCGCCGGTTTCGCTTGGGCTTGCTGACGGCAAACGTGACGGGTCCCACTCGCCGGACCCTCCAGCCCTGTAGTTGATCTGCCTGCTGCTCTGTTGTGTCAGTCATTGTACTCCACTAACCCTTGGCTGATCGTATCCGTCTCGACAATTGGAACGGCCCATTTACTCACATTATTTACCAACTGATAGATTCGACTCACAATCGCCGCCAGCAACCCCATAGTCCTTAATAATTGAAAACAAAAGACATTCGGGCTTTGCTTTAGGTTACAGCCGCCGGCTGGGTCCTGAGCCAATGCCACCACAGAGCTGAGAAAAACACATACAGGCCCGGCGAGCAGCCAAGTGAATATCATAGCTGAATTTGTAATTGTCCGGAAAGTTTGTTTGAGTGCACCCCCGTGCTCAATCGTACCGGTCTGTTCCGGCGCATGTCTTGCACACGCTAGGTTTGAGCTAACTGTAAGGATTCGGGTGACGCTTTTCGGATAGCCGAACTTGCACAGCACCAAGCGACGCTCAACAGTAGTCCCTTGGCATTGAAAGACTTAATAATGCGATGTTCCCGCAGCCGGACTGGCACTTCAACTGCTTTTCTCTAAACTGAGCTTGGGTGCCTTTGCTCAGGTAACCAGGCAAGAAGTGCTTTAAACCCCAGGTGGTTTGGGGGGCTGAGCGAACTGGGACTGATGGTCGCGTTGGCTGACGGTGCTAAGGCCCACAGCCCGACATTGCTTCCAGACAGCTCCCGTTGAAGCTGCGGCGCGAGTCAGGCTTTGCCGGAACCTTTTCCGGATTGTGTTAGCCGTCATCGCGCCGCGGCATTTTTGTGTTCCGCCAGAATCGCTTCGTACACCCCGAGAGTTTTTTCGGCGGTGCTCTGCCACGTGAATTGCCGGGCACGTGCTCTCCCCCGCTGGGTCAGGTTCGCGCTCAGGTTCCCATCCTCAGCAACCTGTCTGACCTTCGCTGCTATCTCTTCGACAAAATGGGGATCGACGTACACGACAGCGTCGCCCCCCACTTCCGGCAGCGACGAAGTGTTCGCGGCGACCACCGGCACGCCGCGCGCCATCGCCTCCAGCACCGGAATCCCGAAGCCTTCCTCAAACGACGGAAATAGGAATACGCTGGCTGCCTTGTACAAACTGTCGAGCTGGTGGGGCGAAACGTATCCCAGTGTGTGGATCCGCCCGCCCAGCCGCTCCCGCTGGACGAAATCACGCACGGCTTCGC
>JASHYZ010000508.1 GCA_030042795.1 Terriglobia bacterium
GCTCGATCAGTTCCTGCGCTTGACTTACCGACAGGGCAAGGGGCTTCTCAACAAAGACGTCCTTGCCGGCAAGTAGGGCTCTGCGGCTGAGTTCAAAATGCAGTGCAGCCGGAGCCGCAATGGCAACGGCCTCCACTGTGGTGGAGTCGAGGAGCTGATCGAGGTCCGAAACTGCATCTACTCCATATTTTGCGCCCAGTTCTGCAGCCCTTTCCGGATCCGAATCACAGACAGCACGAAGGGCCCCTAACTCATGGAAGTTGCGCACAAGGTTCTTGCCCCAATACCCGCAACCAACCGCGCCAACTCCGGGCATCGAGTTCGACATTCTTAGGACCTCCTCTTTCTGTATCACCTGACACTTGAGTGAAAACCGTAGATTCCCGCTTGCGCGGAAATGACTGTTTTTAGGGCTGGAAACCGCGTGCGGGAACCCGCCTCTGCAGCCTACCACCGGCTTCGCGGAGTTGACATTGATGGACTTAGCGGTTCTACCCCAACATTGTCATTCCCGGTCATTCCCGCAGAAGCGGGAATCCACAAGCTTTCACACGGCCTTTAAGTCGTAGCCCGGTGGCATCCCCTCGCGGGGGCGAGCCCAGCCGGGGGCCTCAGCGTCCGTAGAGCTCAGCAATCGCGTTCACAACCGCAGCTTGATGCTCCCCAGCCAAGCCCGGATCTATTGGAAGCGAAATGACTTCCTTGCTCGCGGCTTCAGATTCAGGAAACTCGCCTTCGTGATGTCTGAGGAAGCGAAAAGCAGGTTGAAGGTGGAGCGGAACCGGATAATAGATTTCGGTCGGGATGCCGCGTTCCCGCAGAAATTCCCTGAGGCGGTCACGCTCCCGGGCTCGAATGGTGAACTGGTTATACACGTGGAAGCAGTTCGAGGGGCAGGCCGGAAGCGTAACCACATCAAGCAATTGAGCGTCGGCAAAGAGACGGCAATATCGTTCGGCGTTTTCCCGCCGCCTTTGAGTCCAACGGTCTAGGTGAGGCAACTTGGCTCTGAGAATCGCCGCCTGAAGGGAATCCAGCCTGCTGTTAATTCCAACCAAATCATAGTGATATTTCCGTTCGGCGCCATGAACTCTGAGGACGCGGAGGCGGTCAGCGAGAGCTGAATCACAAGTCGTAATCATGCCGCCGTCTCCTGCTCCGCCCAAGTTCTTGGAGGGAAAGAAGCTGAAGCAACTCGTTGCGCCAGCAGCGCCGATTGGTCGGCCTTCATAGCGGGCGCCCAGGGCTTGAGCCGCGTCTTCAACCACTGCCAGTTTGTGTGTGGCAGCGAGCTCCATGATCGGATTGAGATCGGCCGCTAATCCGAACAAATGAATCGGAATGATCGCTCTCGTCTGGGACGTTATAGCCGATTCGATCAGATCGGGGCTCATATTGAACGTCCTCGGGTCGATATCGACAAACACGGGACGAGCACCCAAACGAACAATTGCACCTACTGTGGCGACGAAGGTAAAGGGCGTGGTGATGACCTCATCGCCGGGCCCGACGCCGAGCGCCATAAGAGACAGGAGCAGCGCGTCTGATCCCGAAGCGCAGCCGATGACGAAAGGAGCTTGGACCCATGCGGCGATCTCAGCCTCGAAGGCTTTGACCTCCTGGCCGAGGATGAAGACCTGACTTTGAAGCACCCGGTCCACGGCGGCGTGCACGCTCCCTCGGATTTCGGTGTATTGTGCTTTCAGGTTCAAGAAAGGAAACCTGTTACTGCGAGTTTCTGACGGCGCACGGCCTTGTACGGCCGTCACGGGCGGTGCTGAAGTCGCAGGCATTTGAGCTGTTGACAAATGGGCCTCCTAATTGACGGGTTGTTGAAAAAGCCGGCCCGGCTGTCATTCCGAGGAGCCGCAGGCGACGAGGAATCTCGTAGTTCCTTTAGTTTCAGAGCGAGATTCCTCCGCCTCGCAACTCTCGCGTCGGAATCACACGGTTCCGGAGGGTTTTCAAACAAACTGCTAAAGTTCTGGTGCTCGCCTGGATGAGTAGCCTCGCGGGCTAGCTGCCGCGGGAGCGTCCGCGCTCGCCAGCGCAGCGCACGCTGCGAACCAAAGCGCATTCGCCGGGATATGCAGGTTGAAGTCAAAAAGACCATGAAAGAGCAGGCCGCAGCAACCGACGGCGGCGCCAAGTTGAATCCAACCGGTGGGATGCCTTTGCCGGTCTCCAAGCCTCCGGAAGGCAAGTCGAAACCACAGAATCGCGGCGGCCAGAACCAGCAAACCACCCGTGATACCTGTTTCGGCCAAAGTCTCGACAAAATCATTGTGGGCGTGATCCCAAACTTCGTCGCCCGGCAGGGTCTGATATCGCGGGAAAGCGTATTCGAAGGATCCCAAACCGGTTCCAAGCAGCCAGTGGGCGCGGAACATCCGCAGCGAATCTCTTGCAGTTTGTATGCGATAGGCAAAACTCACATCCGCGCTGTGTGCCGGCTGAAAAACCGTCTCCAGATGGCCGAGTACTCCCCCGGTGTCCATCCAAAGAAAGGCGAGGAAAGCGACAATCGTGGCGGCGGCGATCCGAACTGCCATTCGGCGGGCGCTGCCACGATGGCGGTTCAAAAGCAGAATGACCAGTAGTGAGCCCACCTCCAGAAGCAGGGAGACCACTCCCCCACGGGAGCCTGAAAGCAACACGGACGTCACCGGGAACAGCACCGCAAAGCCAATCAGAGCTCCCGATGCTGTCCTACGCCACTGCGACAAGGCGTATCCTGCGCTCAGCGGGATCAACATCTCCATCAGTCCTGCGTAGTGGTCGTGGTTAAGGTAGGGGCCGAAGATCCAGCCCTGATAACGCGGTCTGACCCACCAAAAGATCCTTCCAGGACTCGAAAAGTATTGAACGACCGCCAGAAGAGCCATACCGAAAGTATATGCGACAACCACTAACCCTAGTCGGCGCCAAGACTTAGCGCCAATTTGGG
>JASHYZ010000509.1 GCA_030042795.1 Terriglobia bacterium
GTCAGGCGCGCTGTACAACTCCTGAATCCCGACGATGTCATACCGGGGCCGTGCTTCCCGGATGTGCTCGCCCACACTGCGAAACCGGCCGCGGCATCGCGACTCGTCCCTGAGCCACACCAACTGCGGCGGGTAGCGCAGCCCGTACATGTTCAGAGTCAGGACGCGAAGCTTGATGGGTTCCTCGGCCGTCAGCAACCCATCCGGCGTGCTCGTGCGATGGCCCGCACTGCCGGCGAGGCTCGACAACAGAACAAGAGGCCAAAAAGTGTATGCGAACCTCACCCGTGGACCTCGGTTGCGTCCGGTGCGCTCACGACGGCGTTGCAGACCAGAGCTCGCCCGCAAAGAAGAACATGGCAAGGCCATGAACCAGCACGATGACGACGGTCGGGACGGTCACCAGAAATTGACGCACGGGGCCGAATCCGTGAACGCTTTTCAAGCTGATGGGGAGGTAGATCATGAGCAGGATGGTGTCGATGGCGAAGAAGAACAAGGCGGGATTGTCCACCATGGCGTCCCCCAAGTCGCCGAGCCCCGAAACCAATCGCTTCACCGGCCCAAGATTCACCAACATGGCAAACATGAGGGTGAGGACGCTGGAAAGCACGTAGAGCGTGGCAAAAACCTGTACGATGACGGAGACTGTCTCGAGGAACCGACCGCGGCCCCTCGCAATCTTGCAGAATAGATGCACGAGGGCAGCATAAACAAACCAGAAAATCAGTCCGACGATTTCGACAGCGAGGAGGAATGAACGGTCCGGGTGCTTCCCAATCAGCGAAGTTATCGTCAACCCCAGGAACATACTGGTTGCTGCGAACGCCATCAACCGCTGGTCTAACTGTGCGCCGCCGGAGCCTCTCGCTCCGCCCGACACTTTAATCGGCTCAAAGTACTTCCCGGGATGTGCCACTGTGCTTACAGACACCTGGAAGTAGTCCGTCAAACTCGTGGTGGCGAATTTCTGAAACGCATCAAAGTCCATCAGAAACCCCTTTTGTTACAGTGCGGGGGGCGTTCATGTCTCAATCCTGTCTCATTGGGCCGCGCACGCAGGGTCGAGATTTGTGCCACGAACCCACCAGGAATGCAAACCGGTACGATCGATGTAGAGCTCACGATAACGCCCATAGACGGATCGCGCCGCAACCCCAAATAACGCGTTCTCTACCACGTAGTCTTCCGGCGCCGAGAGCGCCCCGCCTTTCGGCAACAGCTCGGCAGCCAAACGGCGCATGAACTGTGCGCCCCGACATCCTCGTCCGACATTGCACGCCCAGATGGATACGAACGCGTCCTGGGCCATTGCGCACTGCATCCCATTTCCGAACACGCTGGCGATGTTCTCGACCGAGACCCCTTCATGACCGAGCTGCAGATAACCTGTGCTGCCGTGGCCGAGGAGTGCGAGGAACTTGATGCGCCGGCAGGAATCCACCAGAGATTGGATCATATTGCGAAAATCCTCAGTGTCCGCGACGGACTGCTCGATGATGGGCATCGCGCTGCTTTCGCCATTTCCATACTTCCGCCGGACGTACGTCGTCATCTCCCTCATCCACAAGTTCGTCGCGATCCTATCCCTCGCTTCGTTCGGCACGGGACCTACAAACAAAATGACTTCATTGATGGACTCACACTTATGGCAGTCAGTAGGTGGACCCTCAGGCTCCGCGGCCCTCACAGCCGCTGCCAACCCTTGGGCAAAATAAAGAACCAGACAAGCTACTCGGATGGCACGAGAGAGTATTCCAGGGTATGCGGTCAAGCCGGCAATCACTGTCATACGCTCCTAACCACCGAAGGAAATGCCGACCCAATATGAATCTTCGCTTACCTATCGTCCTGAATCCTACCCCTGCCCAGCTAGCGCGTCAAGCGGCTGTCCTCGTCCACAGCCGTTCCAGAATCAGGACGTTGGCAAGGGGCACTCTAACAGGTTGTTGAAAACATTTCGGAACCGTGTCATTCCAAGCAAAGCGAGGAATCTCGCTCTGAAACTAAAGGAAATACGAGATTCCTCGTCGCCGGCGGCTCCTCGGAATGACAGTCGGGACGGATTGGATTCCGCTGTCCGTGACGGGCGGCGACGCACAAGACAACGTTGCCACCCAGCGGCTGGAGGATGCAACGGAGGAGGGAGAATTGGGTTTAGCTATGTCTGCTAGACTTCTTGATCGGAGTCCGCGGGGCTTGGGATCGAAGCCCCGCGGTCATCCCTATTGTTCTGGTTCTAAGTGACGGCTTGTTATCGGCGCGGCCCGAAATGCTGCCATCCGCCGTAGTACCGTCCGTAACCGCCTATCGCGACTCCGAATCCTACTGTGGGATAGGGATGATAGTAGGAAGGTGGGCAGTTGAAGGGATCACAGTAGGGGCCGTAACCGTAGTAGCCGGACCAATAGGGCCAGTATCCGCCGTAGCCGACGCCGAATCCCCAGCCGTAAGGACGATATCCATAGCCCCACTCGCGGTATGCCCCAGCGCGGTACGCGCCACCGCCGTAACCGTAGCCGTGGCCCCAGCCGCCATTACTGTAACCACGGCTCGGGTTGGCGAAAGTTCGCGCACCCCCACCGCTAAAACCGCGTCCGCTGAAACTGCCGGCGGAGTGACCGCCAGCAAATCCTCCGCCTCCTCTGGCGCCATCGCCACTTCGGCCCTGAGCGAAACCAGTTGTGGCCACAGCCAGCACCACCGCAGCGATCATCATCAAAGTCTTTTTCATTTGAAGCCTCCGCGTGCCGGTGAGTCAACGCTCGCCGACGTGGCACGCACCCCGAGACAGGCAATCGCCAAGCCAAAGCTGCCGTGCCGTAAGCTATGTAGAATGAGTTTGATGGAACAATGCCGGGCAGGCTTCGGCTGGCTCATTTCCACCACAGATGGTGATTATCACCCAAGTCTGGAGAACATGAATTCCAGTTCGGGGTGGCAACCACATCGGCTCGGTCATCTCGTCGCCCGGCCGCAAACCACTCGGTTGCCGGCCTAACAGGCCGAGATTCCCGGAGGTAGGGATAAGTCCCACTTCTGCTTCATTTGGCGGCTTTATGCGACATCGTTTGGCCGCGTCTTGGAGAGGCGCAGATGTCCGAGCAGCGGGTGCTTCGCTGCGCAAAAACGTCCATAACTAGCCTACATCTAAAATCGATTTATCTTGACATCGAGGTCTGTTTTTGGTAGAACCAAAGGCGTGAGCTGTAGCAGTCCTGGGAAAGGACCGACGCGGGTGTGTTCTCAGCCGAACGGTCCGGAATCAGGCGGTCGGCGAGGACCCCACGCTCCGAACGAAGCCAAGAGGTTGTTGATAAATAAGGTGGTTAGAGCTTGTCAAGGGGAGAAGGCGATTCTTATGCCCAAGTCGAGCCTGTAAATCCAACCAGTTATCCCCGCGAAAGTGAGGCTCTACAACCGGCAATGGCCGAGCAGAGTTTTCGAGCAGACTCTCGAATGTCATGTCTCAGAAGTTCGCAGCATAATTCAGCTCCGAAGGAGCGGTATAACTTAGCCCACGGCGTCAGCCGCGGCGACGCGGAACAGAACAGCGTTCCGGCGCCGATTCTGCGTGATATATTGCAAATGTGGCATTTCCTAGGGCTGTGAATGACCTGAATTCGCGCGACGTACGCAAGGGCGTGATCCTGCTCGCCCATGGCGCCCCGGACCGGCTTGAGGATATTCCTGCGTTCGTGCGCAACGTGCGAAGCGGCCGGCCACTGCCGCCGGCCGCGGTGGAAGAGATTACCGAGCATTACCGCCTCATCAACGCGCATGAGGGCGCAGAACCCGGCGAGGCTTCGCCGCTCACCCGGCTTACTCTCCGGCAGGCGGCGGCGCTTCAAGCGCGCCTCGAGTTGCCGGTGCTGGTGGGCATGCGAAACTGGGATCCGTATATTGTTGAAGCCGTTCAACAGGCGGCGGAGCAAGGGCTCGATCACGTGACGGCCATCTGCCTGGCGCCTCAGAACTCGCGCACCAGCGTGGGCCTGTATCGCCAGCACCTTGAGGACGCGCGGCAGAAGGCGGCGCCTGGGCTTGCGGTCAAATTCGTTGAGAGCTGGCACGATCATCCCGGCTTGATTGCGGCGCTTGGCGAGCGGCTGAAGGCGGCGCTGAAACAAGCCGGGAGCCCTTCGGAAGCCGAAGACGCCTCGAAACGGGAAGGTGGCGCCTCGGTGCCCGTGATCTTCACCGCTCACAGCGTTCCCGAGCGCACTATTCGCGACGGCGACCCTTATGCCGATCAGGTACGCCGGACGGCCAGCTTGGTGGCCGAAGCCGCTGGACGCGACATCACATCCTGGAGCCTTGCCTTTCAGAGCCAGGGGATGACGCCTGAGCCTTGGATTGGACCCACGGTGGAATCGGAAATCGATCGCTGGGCCGCGGACGGGCGCCGCCGCCTCGTAGTAGCTCCGGTCGGCTTCATGTGCGACAACGTCGAGGTTCTCTATGACATCGACATCGTGTTTCGTAAGTACGCGAAAAAGAAAGGGATCACGCTTTTCCGCCCCGAGTCGCTGAACGATAGCCCGTTGTTCATTGAAGCGCTGGCCGATCTTGTGGATCGCGCATTGCACACCAAGGGAGCGAGCACGCAAGGTGAGCAAGATCTTTCGACGTCGCCAAATGAACAACTGTGCAAAGCGTCGTAAATGCGACCGCAACGCCAGGGTCCTGTCATGCTGAGCGCAGCGAAGCATCCCTGCATTTGTTTTTGCAGGGACACGACAAAATGCCGCGATGCTTCGCTACGCTCAGCATGACAGGCTTTGGGAAACAGCCAGCGCTGTTATTCTTAACAAGAACGAAAAAATGGAAAGCACCAGCATCCCGCAAACGGCTACCGACAATCAAGCACAGCCGCCTGCCCCCGAAGTCGGCAAGGACGGCGCCGTAACAGAGGCCGCTTATCCGGCCTCCGACACGCAAGACGGCCTTCTTCGGCCGATTCCCTCGCCCACCGTCCGGCTGGGCGTGGGACTCTGCGTGATTCTGTCAATCTTTGTCGTGTTTGTGATCTACGCCACCCGGCAGGTGAGTTGGCTGGAGAATTTCCAGACCAACGTGGTGCAGCGCAACCACAAGGCGTCTCTGCAACTGCTGCGCCTGCAGAATGACGCTTACCTGCTGGCGCTTTCCCTTCGCGAGATGGTAGGCGCCGAAGCGGCCTATCCTGTCCGTTACTGGCAGCCCGAGTTCGGGCGGCTTCGCCACGACATGGAGGACGCTTTGCGGCGGGTGGGCGAATTTTCGGCGCCAAGCCCTTTCGCAGAGGAGAGGCGCGACCAGTTGCGGCTGGATCTCAACCAGCTAGGGGACACCGCCAACCAGGTGTTTGCGCCGGCGCAGCAGGGGAACGAAGACGCCGCTCGAAGGCTTGTGCGCGACCAACTGGAGCCGCAGCTCAACCAGATCACGGCCACTGTGGACGAGCTCCTGCGGCTCAACGATCAGGCGCAGAATGAGGCGTCCGCGCGCATCAGCGAAGTCTACAACGGAGTAAAGAGAGACATCCTGGCGCTCACCGTAGTGCTGCTGCTGCTGGCGCTCGGCACCGGGCTTTACACCTTCCGGGCCAACCGCAAGACGTTTGACCAAATGCAGCGCCTGGCCGGGCAGCTCCGCCTGCAATCGGAGCAACTCCGCAAGCTCTCCTGGAAGCTGATCGAGGTGCAGGAGGCCACGCTGCGCCAGGTGTCGCGCGACTTGCACGACGAGTTCGGGCAGATTCTGACAGGCGTGGGACTGATGCTGCGGCGCGCGGGCCAGAAGGTCACAACCGCCGCGGCGGACGCGGCTCTCCTCGCCGAACTACAGGCCGTCAAGCAAGTGGTGGAGGAAACGCTGGAGAGAGTGCGCGACCAGTCGCAGATGTTCCGCCCTGCCGTGCTCGACGATTTTGGCCTGGAGCAGACGATCGAGTGGTTGACCCGGCAGTTCGAGAAGCAGTCGGGGCTGGCCGTGCATT
>JASHYZ010000510.1 GCA_030042795.1 Terriglobia bacterium
CGACCAGGCCCATCAGTTGCACTCGAGTGAGAGGTTTCTTGGCGGAAGCGCCCGGTAGCGCTTCTGAAGTGGAACGTGTTGCGGCCTCTGGTGAGCGGATCGGGAGTATGGCCAGAACCGCCAAAAGACGTCTGGTGTTAGTCGTCATCGTTGCCTCCGACCGGCGTCCGTCCCGATTAGACTGAAGTACGCCGGGAACTGCGCTCGCCGCCGAGATAGCGATCAGCAGCAGACTCAGGGCAAGCACTATTCTCGTTTTCATGGTTGTCTCCATGAGGATCCCGCTCATGATTCGCGTGGGAGAGAAGACACGCCTGATCGGCTCCCCGGGCTGTAGTCCAGTGCGAGACGTTGCACGATTTCGACCACAGCCCGCTCCCTCTAGATTCCATGGATCAGTAAGAGGAGATCCCTCAAGGGCTTGTGCGGCTTGCCGCCAGGTATCCCGATCAGGTCAGCCGGATAGTTTTTACATCGAGCGCTCCAATTCTTCTCGGTGGAGCATTCGGACAAAACCTGTTTAAGCCCTTTGAGTAGTGCTTGGACCGGCCAAAAATCACCAGTCAATTGCGTAGCTGGGCTCCAAAAGAGCCTGAGGGACTCGAAAGGTTACACTCTCGCTGACATAAGGGTCCGGCAATTGCTCAGAAGCTGCCTGGAGGGACCGAGTGAACCCTAGTGGAACAGCAGACGTTCACGATGAGATGGCCCGCTGGAACCGCGGTCGCACTGATGCTGTACTCTCTTCCTCTTCTCGCCTTTTCTCACAGCTCGCGGGCACTCACAAAGCGCCCCCTGGGTATTCGGACCGAGGTGGAGAATCGAACTATCCAGTTTGGTCTTGCAAGCTGGTATGGAGACCGCTTTCGGCGGCACATTACGGCAAGCGGTGTGCCTTTCGACCCTAGCAAGTTGACGGCGGCGCATCGCACTTTGCCGCTCGGAACCCGAGTGAAGGTAACCAACCTGAACAACGGGCGTTCGGTGGTTCTTAAAGTAACAGACCGAGGGCCCTGGATACGAAGCCGCCTGATCGATGTCTCGCGTGCCGCAGCGGAGCGCCTGGGATTTGCCTATCGTGGGCTGGCTCGGGTCAGGCTGGTCGTAATTCGTGATTCTAGTTTAACTGAACGGGACGGCGGAACTTGTAGCGGCGCTCTATGAGCGCCGAAAAGACGCGGTCGCAGACCGCCGCTACAGCAAAGGTCGTCACCACATTTTGTAATCCTCATTAAGCTGCTAACCTTTCCGGCCGACGGGAGGGGCGCGATGCGTTGCTCCGCACCACCCTGTGGCCCAGCCTGCGCCGCAATCGGTTCCGCGCGCGCAGAAGGCGTGACTTGACGGCTGCCACGGACAAACCCAGTGCCGCCGCCGTTTCTTGAACCGAGAGCTCGGCTACATTCCGAAGAACAAAGGCATCGCTCAGCCGTCCGCTGATGCCGCCAAGCGCTCGGGAAAGCGTCTGGCGCAGCTCGACTCGTGCATAGCGAGCCTCCGGATCGGTTATCTCCCTGCTCGCAACAATGGCATCGATCGGCGGACAAGTCTCATCGAGGGCTATTTGTCTCAGCCCCTGCCGTTTGTTCCGGCGCAACTTCATGAGCGCTTCGTTCATGGTGATCCGCACCAGCCAGGTGTAAAACAGCGATTCGCCGTGAAATCCCGCCAGGTTGCAGTATGCTTTTAACAAAGCCTCCTGCAACGCGTCTTCGGCGTCCTCGTGGTTTCCGGTAATCCTCAGTGCCAGACGGTAGATGTGCCGGTGGTACTGGTTGACTAGAGCAGCGAAGGCCTCATGGCTTCCCTGCTGAGCCGCCGCCACCAAAGCTCCTTCATTCGGCAAGTGTGTGGCCACTTTTGCACCCTCCCGAAACTCATCAGGTTTCCCAACGCGTCAAGTCTGGAATCCCAACCAGCACCTTTCAATCGGTTGGAATATGTAGCCTGCCAGCAAAGTTTCGGTACGGCGAGTGCTGAATCCCTGGTGGACACTCGAATGTTCTCAGGTAGCTGTTCGACTGTAAGATTTACCGTTGGTTGTCCGTTACGGGAGTCCTCCCCAGCCCTCAGAGACGACTCAACTTAACTGAAAAATGGACGAATTGGCACGTCGCCTGCACCTGCCGAGGCTGGAGGACCTTGTGCAAAGCTTCCCGCAACGGCTCTTCAACCTTTGCGTTTCGTCGTCACGATTGATCTCGGGTCTGACGGTTTCCGACAGAAGGGTGGGTGACGTGACGATCGTTGACCTTACCGGACCCTTGACCCGCGGCTTTGGTCTGCAAGCCTTTGACGACCGAGTTCGACATCTGGTTCAGGAAGGCGCAAGGAGTCTCGCCATCAACCTCGAGCAAGTGTCAGACATTGACAGCTCAGGCTTCGGCGGATTGGCCGCTGCCCACTACTGGGTCGAACAGGCCGGGGGCCAGATTAAGTTGTTTGCTGCTCCGCAGCGGGTCAAACGCACACTTCATCGCCTGCGCTTCGATAGGGTCTTCGACATCCTTGACGATGAGAAGACGGCGCTGCGGGCTTTTGCAGTTCGAGCGAGTGAAGCGCCCGAAGTACTCCCAGGAGGTTGAAGGGGCCGTGCAACCGAGGTGGAGTCTAAGTCAAATTTGCTGGCTTTTGGAGGTCATCATGATACTAGACCGCCGGACGATCGTTTCGGCCTCGCTGTTTACACTATTCGTGTTTAGCCTGTCAGCGTGCGACTCACGCTCGAGGGCGCAGAACCAAGCCACGCAGGACGAGCAGACGCGCGAGAAGGTTGCCGCTGCCACCGAGAAGGCCAAGCAAGAATCGCAGAAAGCCGCCCAGCAGGTTGACGCAGATGCGCAAGCGGCTGAACACGAAGCCAAGGTGGCAGTTGAAGGTGTAAAGGAAGGGTGGAATCGCGACCAGGGGGGAAAAGTCGATCTGAATTCAGCCACGGAAACGGAGTTGCGTGGACTCCCCGGATTGGTTGATAGCGACGTGCGCCGAATACTCAACGGGCGGCCTTACAGGACGAAGCAGGAATTGGTAACAAGGGGCATTCTGTCGCAAGAAGAATACGACAACATTCAAGATGAGCTGACTATCCAGGAAGCTGCAGCGAAACAGTAATGGGCACGCCCGTGAGGGACGCAAATGCAATGAGCTTCGACGGTGATGTTTTTCAACGTCACAAGCCTAAGGCGTACCCGGTTGTAAGACCGGTGGCGGTAATTCTTGCGCTTCTCTGTCTCAGCTTGAGCGGGTTCGGTTGTCGGCGTCAGGCAGTACCGGCGCCCGACGGCGGTCAGGTTTTTAGGACTCGCTGCGCCGCATGCCATACCGCCGGCAGTCAGACGCGAGCGCCACTGTTGGAGTCTCTGCGGGAGATGTCGGAGCGCTCAATTCTGACGGCCTTGCAGTCCGGTGAGATGAAGGCGCAGGGAGCGAAGCTGAGCCGTGCCGAGCGCATTGCCGTTGCCAACTATCTTGGCGATCCGAGGACTTCCGCCATGTCGAAGGGATTTTGCCGTTCGAACGCGGACCCGCCCTTGGACAGTCCAGCATGGAACGGCTGGGGAGTTGTTCCAGGGAACACACGCTTTCAACCGGCAGCAACAGCCGGCCTCGGTCGCGACGACGTTCCGAAACTCAAACTGAAGTGGGCTTTTGGATTTCCAGGCGCGTCGGCCACCTACGGTCAACCGACAGTCTTCGCCGGCAGGCTCTACACCGGAAGCGAGGATGGCACCGTTTATTCGCTCGACGCGGTAACGGGTTGCATCTCTTGGACCTATCAGGCGTCCGATACGGTCAAGACAGCAATCTCGGTTTCGGCCGATGGACGCCTAGCCTACTTCGGCGACACGCAAGGAAATGTCTACGCGGTAGCGACGTCCAACGGCAGCTTGGTCTGGAAGGCGCGGCCTGAGTCACATCCCGTTGCGCGCATAACAGGATCACCGATGCTGTTCGGTGATCGCCTCTACGTTCCAATGTCGTCGGGAGAGGAGGGTGCGGCCGAAGATCCCAAGTACCAGTGCTGCACCTTTCGTGGAAGTGTTACCGCACTGGATGCGGAATCCGGCAAGCAGGTTTGGAAAACCTATACGATTCGAAACTCAGCCAGGCCGACGCGCAAGAATACCCTCGGTGTCCAAATGTGGGGGCCTTCAGGTGCGCCGATATGGTCGTCGCCCACCATCGACAGCCGGCGCCACGTGATCTATGTGGCTACCGGCAACAACTATTCGGACCCTCCGACCGCGAGTTCCGACGCTGTGATCGCCATCCAGATGGATAGTGGTGCCGTGCTTTGGTCGAGGCAATTGACTGGAGATGATCTGTGGAACATTGCCTGCGTGGCTGATACAAAAGCCAACTGCCCCAGCAAACCGGGCCACGATTACGATTTCGGAGCGCCGCCGATTCTTCAGACGGTCAGGGGCCGCGATATTCTGCTCGCCGCGCAGAAGTCCGGAGTCGTTTACGCCCTCAATCCTGAGGACGGCTCCGTCATCTGGAAAAAGCGGGTGGCGAACGGCGGCCCCCTGGGAGGCATTGAGTGGGGCGGAGC
>JASHYZ010000511.1 GCA_030042795.1 Terriglobia bacterium
TATCCCCAGAAACGCTGTAGCTGGACCGTTCTTCTGGGCGTGTCACCAACCTTTTCCGTGCCCGATTCATGTGCAGGTGCCCCGGCCGTCGTTGAAACTCTTCCTCAAAGGCCCACGGTCAGAAAAGCGCTGACCGTGGCTACCACCGCTGGCCCTAAGTGCAGTGGTAAGTGGTCAGTGACAGGTGGCAAGCGACAAGAGGCTAGATTCGGTTCGGTAGCGTGGAAACGGCCTTGGAGGCCAGGAGGCGAGCGTCGGAGGTTACCAGGGTGAGGCCGAGTGTTCTGGCGGTCGCCACCAGAAAACGGTCAGCGGGATCATCATGTGGCAAGGTGAACCTCCTGGCTTCCAACACGATCTCGCTGGTGAGCGGAGCCTCTTTCAGCGTTGAGGCGGCCTCAGTCGCCCAGTCGCCCACCTCCCGGTCCAGTGCGATACGCCGCTTTTCTACCAGCAGCAACAATTCCCAAACACTGATAGGCGAAAGCCAGACTTCGTTAGCCTCATTCTCCAGTGCCCGCTTCACTCGCAGCGAGATTTTGTCAGCGGCAAGCTGAGACCAAATCCAGATATGAGTGTCGAGCAGCAGCTTCACCGGGTTGCCTCCCAGTCCTTCTCTTTGCCGATGGGCGACACAATATCTCCCAGGATTTTTCCGGTGCCGGACATGGAACCGATCCAACTTTTGGGCATGGGTGGGACAGAAGGGGGCACTACTTCCGCGACCGGCTGTCCGAAGCGCGTGATCAGCACCGGCTTCTTAGTGCGCCGCACGCGCTCCATAACGGCCAGGCAGGTAGCTTTGAACTCCGAGATGGCCATACTCTGCATGTAAGCCTCCTTAAGGTATACTACCATGGTCTGAGATCATGGTCAAATACTGTTCTCGGGTGAGGAGCCGTTCGGCCCGCAGGTGCGCGCGCGCCCGCCAGCAAGTCGGCCAGCGTTCGAGGGCGCGAGTCGCCGAGAGCGCGGCAGTTGCTCCAAGCCGGCGCTAAGGTTCTTCTGCCATGCTAAGCATGGCTAGTTCTCGTTTTCCGGTGTTCCTCCTTGAATAAGTTCTGGCATGAACTGGACGTGCTCGCGCATGGTTTGATATTCTCGCCGCCGTGGAGTTTTCCGTGATGGTGAATCCCAGAAGATCGGCGCGCCTCTCGCTAGTCCTAGTCATCGGTTGTCTGCTGCTGGGTTCGGCCGAGGCCGCGCGCGCCACCACCTTTCAGGCCGTCACCGACAAGCTGACTTACAATGCCGGTGACGAGGCGAAGATCCGTGTCAGCATTGGGTCCCAAGGCCAGAAGGCGGTGATTCGGCTTGTGGCCCAGGTGCGATATCGCGGTGCGAGCCCGATCATAAACGCTAAAGGAGCGCCGCTGCCGGTCCGCACCGTACTTTACACAGGCTCAGAGCCGCCGTCCGGTTACATTGCGCTTTGGAAGATACCCCTGGATGCCGCCACGGGCCGCTACGACGTTGACTTTCAGGTTGAGGACCCGGCGACCGGACGCGAGCTCGAAGGCCAGGAGAAAGTGGCCACGTTCGCCGTGCATCGGAAACTGGTGAGCATTGACCGTATCGAGCTCGACAAAACCTTCTATACCTCGGGCGATCCGGTAGCGGCCACCGTGGAAATCATGAACCTCACCGCTAAGCCTCTGCGCGGGCTGCGCGTGGAATTTTCTGACCGTTATTGGCCCTGGATCGCAGGCCCGGCCCAACAAGCCAAGGCCAGTATTGTGCCCATGAGCACGTCGCTGGATCTTCCTGCCGCAAACTCACCCGGAGCGCGTGCTGCAATGAACGCCGGCGTGGCACGCCGCACGTTAAGCGGCGACCACTTGGCGGTTGCGCCTCAAGTGAAGACGCCCTCACTGCATCAATACGGCGTGGTGGTTTGGGACCATGACCGCAAGAACGTGTTAGACATCGCTTTCAGCCGGCTCGTATTCGTTGACCCGCCGGGCGTGCGTTCGCCGCGGCCCTATCCAGGTCAATATGTTTATCCCGAACTGAAAGACGTGAACGTGACAGCCTACCGGCATTTTTACAGGGCTGGCGAAGACTCGGGCGCTATCGTCTTCAATCACGACCATACGCTATACACGCCTGGAGCAACGGCGACTGTCAGCCTTCAATTGACGGACACTGATGCAACTCCGTGGCACGGCGTGCACGTGCAAGCACGCCTGCTGACGGTCAAGGGGAATGAGCTGACAACTAACGTGGTGGCAGACGCCCTCAATCTCGAGCCGGCCGCAAAACCGATTGAGAAAACCACTGCCTTCCACCTGCCCCAGGAGAGCGGCCTCTACCACGTGCAAGTTTGGGTGGCGGGACCCTCAGGCGAAACGTTGGCTCAAAACACCCTGGAACTCGCGGTGAACCCGCTGCCGCGCTCGTTGATGATCTTCTGCGCCCACGAAGATGACGAAGGTGGCTGGGACTGGCTGATCCGGGCTGCAGTCGAAAACGACGTACCGCTGCTGATGGTTTACTTCACCAGCGGCGACGCCGGCTCCTGCGACCGCTATTACGAGCATTCCTGCGGGCCGGCAGAGGCTCTCAATTTCGGCGAGATTCGCATGCAGGAGACGCGCGCCGTGCTGGCGCATCTCGGCTTGCCGGCGAGTAACATCATGTTTCTGGGCCTACCGGACGGCGGCTCGGGTGAGATCTGGTACCATCATCCGGATTCGAATAGTCCGTACCTCTCGGTTCTGCTGGCGAGTGATCACGCACCGTACGAATTGCTCGTCTCCCCAAACCTGCCTTACGCCCGCGACGCGGTGGTGAAAACCGCGGAGGAACTGATCGAGCGCTTCAAGCCTGAGGTGATTGTCACCGCGCATCCGCCGGCAGAAGGGCACATCGACCATATCGTGAACAACTATTTCGTGGTGAAAGCCCTCCAAGACCTTGGCAGGCGCAACGCGGTACCGCCGGGCTTGAAGCTGCTTGTGGACAAAGTTTATGTCACCAAAGAGGCGCCCGCGACGCCCTATCACTATACGGAACATCCGTACTACGTTTCTGGCGAGGCCGCAGCTCTGGCGCAGGAAGCAGGGTGGTATTATCAGTCGCAGGGAGGCAACCACGCTGAGGGCAACCTGAAGGACTTCCCTCAGCTTTCGCGGCAAGGAACTTACCGCGAAGTGTTAGACTGGAACGAGCACGAGGGGTGGAACGAGACGCCGCCTGGCGCCCCGAAGCAATAGGACGGCAGCCCGCAGGGTCGGGCGATTTCATGAACGAAGATATTCGGGGATTCCAACCGCCAGCCAGCACACCTTGCCGAGGGCAAGCAGAGCGTCGGTGCAAGGAAGGGTAGAACCAGCGATGTCCTCGGAGCAGAAGCCGAGCAGAAACTGCTACGAAGTGCTTGAGGTCGCAGAGACCGCTACTGATGACCAGATTAAGCGAGCTTATAAGCGACTAGCCCAGGAATATCACCCGGACAAAGTTCCTTCACACCTTACAAAGCTGCGCGAGGATGCTGCTGAGAAAATCAAGGAGATCAACCAAGCGAAAGATGTCCTTACCGACCCTGACAGACGAAGACTGTACGATCAAGAATTAAGACTGCTCCGAGAGCAAGGCGCCGTTTCGCA
>JASHYZ010000512.1 GCA_030042795.1 Terriglobia bacterium
CAAGCCTACGTCACAGGCATCACCTACTCTTCCGACTTTCCCATAACTAAGGGCGCTTTCCAAACGTCGTGCGTCAGCAGCAGTTGCGCCAAAGGCGAGGGTTTCGTCACGGAATTGAACGTAGCCGGTTCGGCGCTGGTTTACTCGACTTACCTGGGAGGCAGTGCCTTCACGCAAGGCAATGCCGTCGCCCTGAACAAGTCGGGTGATCTCTACGTTACAGGCTGGACCATGGCGAGCGACTTCCCCACCACGCCCGGGGTCTTTCAAACGCAATGCGGTGCAAGCTGTATGGGCGGACACACTGCGGGGTTCGTCGTCAAGCTGAATCCGCGCGGCTCGGGGCTGACTTACGCCACCTATCTCGGCGGGTCTAGCACCCAGGAGGCTTATGCGCTTGCCTTGGATGCGGCGGGCGACGCCTACGTGGCAGGTTATACCGCGTCGACGGATTTCCCCACCACTCAAGGCGCATTTCAGACTTCGATTGCGGCTCCTGAGGCTGGCTTCGTCACCGAACTCAACCCCACAGCCTCGGCCCTTGTCTACTCAACTTACCTCGGCGGAAGCGGCGCGGGATCGAACCCTTGCTCGGCATGTGCCGCCGGCCTCACCGTGGACAACGCAGGCGAGGCCTACGTGTCAGGCTTGACTTGGGAGACGGATTTCCCTGTCACCGCGGGAGCCTTTCAAACTACTTTCGCCGGCGGTTTCCACGACGCTTTCCTGGTGAAATTGAATGCCGCAGGCTCCGCGCTGATTTACGCCACCTACCTTGGCGGTAGCAGCGATGACGGTGCGGTTGCTGTCGCTGTCGATTCCGCTGGCCAGCTTTACGTTAGAGGAAACACCTTTTCAGGCGATTTCCCGGTAACACCCGGAGCCTTCCAGACGGTCAAGGAAGGAGATTCCGATGCCTTCTTCACCATTCTAAATCCGGCGGGATCGAGGCTGATCTACTCGACCTATCTCGGCGGCTCTGGCAGTCAGTTTGGCCACGCCACACGGAGTATCGTATTAGATACCCAGAAGCCGCCTGACGCCTTTCTCACGGGCTTCACCTCGTCGTCTGATTTTCCCGTGACGTCAGGCGCTTTCCAGACGGTCTTTGGCGGGGTCTACGATGCCTTCGTCAGCAAGTTCGCGCCCAGCCCAAACGTCGGCCTCTCTCCTGCTAGCCTGACCTTCGGCAATCAGGCAATCGGCACCACCAGCCAGCCCCAGGAAGTGAATCTGACAAACACGGGCACCAGCACGCTGAAAATTACGCGCGTGAGCATCGCCGGAGAGAATCCCGCGGACTTTCGCCAGACCAACAACTGTGGTTCCGCCATCGCAGCGCAGGCCACCTGCACCTTCAAAGTGACGTTTGCGCCCACGGCAACTGGAACCCGCTCGGCAGCTCTATCGATTGACGATAATGCTCCCGGCAGCCCTCAGGCAGTAGGTCTCTCCGGGTCAAGTGGCGGACCCGAGGCATCACTCTCTCCCGGCAGCTTAACCTTCCTTGCTCAGCTCCTGAACACCACGAGCAGCCCGCAGACGATAACGCTAAGCAACACAGGCCTTTCCTCTCTGTCCATCGCGAGTATCGGCGCCACCAAGCCCTTCAGCCAGACAAACACCTGCGGGGCAAGCTTAGCCGCGGGGACGAGCTGCGCCATCATCGTCACCTTCACGGCCACTGAGCCCACCACTCAGACGGCAGCTCTCTCTGTGGTTGACGATGCACCTGGCAGCCCACAGACTGGTTCTCTCACGGGGATCGGTACCGAAGTCCAGTTGACCCCGGCAAGTCTCGATTTTGGAAGCCAACGGGAGCACACCACGAGTCCGGGCGAGAACATCACACTGACGAACGAGGGACACTCCTCTATGAGCATCACCGGCATCACCCTTGCGGGTGCTGATCCTACAGATTTTGCAGAAAACAATAATTGTGGCTACAGCTTGGAGGGGGGGACATCCTGCACCATAACGGTTAAGTTTGCCCCGTTGGTTGCCCAACAATTAACGGCCTCCGTGTCGATCTCGGATAGCGGCGGCGGCCCGCAGACCGTGGCGCTCTCCGGGACAGGAACACAGTAGCTGATCGCGACACGCCTCACAAAGAGGTACCGCATGGGAGCTCTGGGCGACTCACCGCGCCCGTGTGAGAGGGACTGGCCTTCTTCACGTGCCTTAAGCCCTCCTTTGCGTCTCTCTCACAGCGCGTTTCCTTCATCTGTTGCCCAGTCCCGCCAACCTGCTATACTCACGCTTCAAGATAGGAATCGAGTACGAGGTGGAAATATGAAAAAGGCTGTGGTGAGCCTGTTCCTATTGCTGGTCGCCGTAGGGGAGGGGCCTGCCCTGATCTACGGCCAGGCAGAGGCCGTAAATCTTGCACGGCATGAGAACACCATTGAGATATCGATTGGCGGTGAGCCTTTCACGGCCTACTATTTTGATCCTTCCATCGCGAAAGCCTATCTTCAACCGTTGCGCGACGCCCATGGCGTGATCGTTACCCGGGGGTTTCCGGTGGGTGAAACCATCCCTGCCGGGCACGAGCATGATCCCAGCCTGGAGCCCCACCAGCGGCCGCTCTATTTCGGGCATGGCGATATCAACGGATACGACTTTTGGGGTGAAGAGGCGTTTGAAAAATACTACGGGCTCGAAGCAGGCAAGTCAAAATACGGACGCATGGCGATTCGCAAGATTGACGAGATGCGGGGCGGTCCGGAATCCGGTGTTGTTCGAGCTACGTTTGATTTGCTAGGTCCGGAGCACAAGGTGTTTGCCGAAGAAACCCAGGAATACAGGTTCCGTGGCGATAAGGAGACACGCGTGATTGACTGCCAGTACGTGATTCTGGCGAACCATGACGCCGTTAAGATGGGCGACAGCAAAGAGGGAACTTTCGCCATCCGGGTGGCCCCGGAGCTGACCGCGCCGCGCGGGCACATGGTGAACTCGGAGGGCGCTGAAGGCGAGCCCAAGATTTGGGGCAAGCGCGCCAACTGGGTAAACTACGACGGCGTCATCAACGGCCAGACGCTCGGAATCGCGATCTTCGACAGCCCCGAGAGCTTCCGCCACCCCACCTATTGGCACGCGCGCGGTTACGGATTGTTTGCCGCCAATCCGTTCGGCATCAAGGAGTTTACGCGCGATCCTGCCCAGGATGGCAGCTACACCATTCCAGCCGGTCAGTCGCTGAAGTTTCGTTACCGCGTGTTGATTCACGAGGGTGACTACAAGGAAGCAAAGGTGGCGGAGAAATATCAGCAGTACGCTGCGGCGGAATAGTTGGCGAGGGCGATTGCGCTCACTGCCGCAGCATTCGTGACCAGTGAGTATAGCTCGGAACTGTTGTTGCCGTCCACGAGTTTTGCGTTCAGGTAGTCCGCTGATTGTGCGTTGCTGGCTCAAGTTTTATTCTTCGGCGTGCTTTAGTGAAGTAAGCGGAAAGGAGCCGCTCTGGTGAGTGACACCACCAAGGAACCAATCGCAAACGGCTTTTTGTACTCCATCCATCATTACAACTTTTGCGACTGTCATGGTTGGCCCTCCAGACTTCAACTCTACAGTGTCGCCGGGCTTAATTTGATCTGACATGACTTGCTCCTGAAAGAGAGGTTCGACTAATGAACACAAATCCAAAGGTCGGTGAGGTTGTACATCTTAACAGTGGTTCTCCAGATTTGAAAGTTGTGAGTTTTTGTGAAGCCTGCAAGCTGGTGGGAGTGGAGTGGGAGGCCAACGGTAGTCTGAGCTTTGCTCACTTTCCGTTGACCTCCGTACGTAATGTGGTGGTGGACGAGGCCAGCATCCGAACGTAATCATGCGGCCTCCAAAAGTTCGGTAATTGTCCAGGGATGATCGGCTATGCCGCTCTCCATTGCGGGCGTAACACGAAGGGTTCTATGTACGCGGCAAAAGTTATACCAAGCGAAATAAAGCGCCAAGGCAGCCTTGAGGTTCTCCCACTTTTTAGAGAACGCATTGGTAAGCCGCGTCAGTCTGCGAATCTGCATTCGCATCGTGAGGTTCTGTCTTTCGATATGAGAGGTGCAAATCCTCTCCGCGTCCGGCTCTCCGAAAACAGGTTTCGCTATGGCCTCCACCACGCGGGGTGGCGAATACCGGTGTTCTTCTTCGGTCGAGGCCGCGTAGACCTTAATGAGTTGAGCGAAGTCCACGCGGGTTCCAAGGCTGTAGTGAACCGCATCGGGGTAAGCAGCAAATCCATCGGCAGTCAGTTGGAATCGGCCCTTTGTGGCTTCGTTCAGTTTCTCGGTGAAGGCTTCGGTGTCGGCTGCGGTTCGGCGTCCAAGGTGCCATGCCAGGATGGTCTTGGTATTCCGCTCGATTCCGACGAAACAGTAGGCGTCTCCTCGCTTCGGGTCGTCTGTCTTGTTGCGCTTCTCTTTACAGTAGACGAAGCCCCACATCTCATCACATTGAACGTCGGATACCTTCAGGCCGTGAATGCGGCGCTCAAGCAAGCGCTCGCACTTTTGGCCGACACGCTCAAGCAGCGTCAGAATTGTTCCGTGATGGAGTCCGGTAACGCGCTCGACCGTGCTAACGGAGCATCCCTCAACAAGAAGCTCAATGGCTCTAGCCGCATCTTGGAGGCTAGTGTACATACCACCAAGCGGGTCAGCGTGATCTTCAGTGAAGGTTTTGGAGCACTGCTGGCAGCGGTAGCGCTGAAGTCCGTTGCGGTGTATTCCGAATTTCTTGCAGCGGGATTGGCAGTTGTGACAGGTCATCGTGAGCCTTGCCTTTCTCTGGCGATTGGCTCACAATGGAGTTGTCTAGGCTCATGCGAGCAATCGCTTGGGTTTTACCCTGCCGGTGGTTACAGCCATCGGCAGGGTGTATTATTTTGTAGGCCCCGGTCGGATTCGAACCGACGGCTCGTA
>JASHYZ010000513.1 GCA_030042795.1 Terriglobia bacterium
CTGGCCCTACTCGACCAAACCCCGTTTGATGTGATCGTTTCCGACTTGAAGATGCCGGGCATGGACGGCACCGCGCTCTTGGAGCGCGCGCGCGAACGTCATCCTCAAGTGGTGCGGATTGTATTGAGCGAATACGCGGACCTGGAGGCCGCCTTCCGTGCGGCGCAGGTGGCGCACCAGTTGTTGTTGAAGCCTTGTGATGCGGAGATGCTGCGGGTCGCCATTGATCGCGCTTGCAGCCTGCAGAGCATCCTCACGGGTGAGGCGCTGGCGGGCATGGTGGGCGCGCTGGGAGATCTGCCTTCCGCGCCGCGGCTGTATATTGCTCTCACGCAGGCCCTGGCGGACCCCGACTCATCGATGGAAGACATCGCCGCCGTGGTCGAGCAGGATGTCGCCATCTCGGCCAAGGTGCTGCAACTGGTGAACTCTGCTTTCTTCGGCCTTTCGCGGAATGTTTCTTCCGTGAGGCACGCGGTGAGTTATCTGGGTGTAAATATTCTCCAGAGCCTGGTGATTTCAGTGGAGGCCTTTCGTGTTTTCTCGGGTGGTGATGAGATTGAAGGATTCTCCATCGACGAATTCGAGGGGCACTCGCAACTCACGGCAGGAATCGCGCGTAAGTTCGGCTTGCCCGAGCATGTGGCTGAGCCGGCAGTGGTGGCGAGCTTACTGCATGACGTCGGCAAGCTGGTGCTGGCTGCGCGCGCTCCGGGGCGATTCCAGGAAGCTCTGCGGGCCGCCCGGAAAACCCGGCAGCCGCTTTACCAGGTGGAGACCGGCTTGTATGGCGTTACCCACGCGGAGATCGGCGCTTACCTGCTGGGTTTGTGGGGGCTGCCCACGGCCGTCACCGAAGCGGTGGCGCACCATCACGCGCCCGATCGGGTGCCGCACCAGGGCTTTGACGCGGTGGTAGCGGTCTACGTGGCCAACGCGCTTGCTCATCACGCGAGCCCGTCTTCGTTGCCGGCCGAGCCCGCGAACGTAACCCTTCTGGAAAGCCTCAGCGTGGCCGATCGTTACCCGGCTTGGCAGGAAGCCGCTCAGCAGTTGGTTTCGAGGGCCGCGGAGGTTTCCCACGCCGGAGGATAAGCGGCGTCTGGTACTCTGCTGGAGTGGCGGAACGGTTTCGAGAACTGACAGGATTCGTCTTGATGGGCGGCGCCAGCCGGCGCAGGGGCCAGCCAAAGCACCAACTGATTCTCGAAGGCGAGACGCTACTGATTCGCGCTGCTCGCAGGCTGCGATCGGTGGCGGGCCGGGTGTACTTGTTGGGTCCTCGGTTCCTCTTCTGACTTCTGTCTTCCTATGACTGACGATCAACCCTACATCCGATTCGTTCATGTCTCAAAAGCATTTGGCAGCCAGCGCGTACTTGATGACGTGAGCTTTGAGGTGCGCCGCGGCGAAATGCTGGTGGTGCTGGGCCGGAGCGGCGTCGGCAAGAGCGTCACCTTGAAGCATCTGATGGGTTTCTTGCAGCCAGACTCCGGCGAGGTGTGGGTGGCAGGGCGTGAGGTCTCGCGCCTGCCCGAGCTGGAGCTGCTTGACCTGAGGCGGCGTGTCACGATGGTTTTTCAGTCCGGCGCGCTATTTGATTCTTTGACCCTCGCTGAGAATGTTGCCTATCCCATTCGCGAGCGCGCCGTGCGTGACGAGGTACTTATCGACGAGGACGAAATTCAAGCTCGCGTGGACGAACTGCTGGGCCTTGTTGACCTGCCGCTCGAATCTCGCAACTTGGCGCCTTCGGACGTGAGCACGGGGATGAAGCGCTCTGTGGCCATCGCGCGCGCCCTCGCCGCCAAGCCCGAATGCCTGCTTTATGACGAACCCACCACAATGGTGGACCCGCTGATGGCTGCCATCATCGGTGACTTGATCCTGAAACTGAAGAAGCGCACCGGCCTCACTTCCGTGGTGGTGACGCATGATATGAAGCTGGCGCGCAAGCTGGCTGACCGCGTGGTGTTTCTGGTAGACGGCAAGGTGGCGTTCTTCGGACCCATTGGCGAGCTGAATGCGTGCGAGGAGCCGATGGTGCAGGCCTTCATCTACCTCGACGAAATGCCCATGCTCGCTTAGGAGGCGGAAGCAAGAAGCAAGAAGACAGAAGTCAGAAGAGGAACCAAGGAGAGATGCCACTTCAGAGGAGACGGCAGAAGCGTTATTGGGCTGTTGACTCCAGCATTACGGACGGAACCTAACACTGAACGTCAACGGCTGTTCTTCTTACTTCTTGCTTCTAACCTGACTTCTGGGCCGATGATGACCAAGCAGCAAATGACCCTTGACCGCGTCCTGTCGCGATACGGCGTGGCTTCGCGGACGGTCGCACGAGAGATGATCCGGGCGGGGCGGGTACGCGTGAACGGCCGCGTGCTGCGCGATCCTGATTCTTGGGTCACCGCCAGCAACGGTCATCAGAGCAAGGGTCATGGTAAGGACTTCATTCAGTTGGACGGTCAGCGGCTGAAGCCGGAGCGCAAGGTCTATCTGCTGTTCTATAAGCCCAAGGGTGTGATTGTGAGCCACGGCGACCCTTCGGGACGGAAGACGATCTATGACTATCTTCGGCAGTTACCGCGCAGTGACGGTCGCGAGCCGTGTTCAGGGGACAAGGCGGCGTGGCTCGCGCCCGCTGGCCGACTCGACAAAGACACCTCCGGATTGTTGATCCTCACCAATGACACCGAGTTCGCATACTTCGTCACCAACCCAGAGTCCGGCGTGCGCAAGACGTACCTTGTAAAGGCGAGCGGCTTGATGAGCGACGAAGTCATCGCTCAGCTCGCCGGTGGAGTGCGCATGAAGCGCGGTGACGAAGCGAAGCCATATTCCGTGCGGCGGACGGAAGACCGCGGCAAGTATACGTGGCTCGAAATCATTCTCACCGAAGGCAAGAACCGCGAAGTACGCCGTATGGTGGAAGCGGTGGGGTTCAAGGTGCTGAAGCTCGTGCGCATCGCCATTGGCCCGTTGAAGCTCGCAGGTCTTGAAGTGGGCGCGTCGCGGCCGCTCACGTCCGCTGAAATCGCGATGCTTCGGAGAGGAGGAGTCAGGAGCCAGAAGCCAGGAGCCAGAAGCAAGAAGCAAGAAGTAAGAAGTAAGAAGTAAGAAGAACAGCCGTTGACGTTCGGTGTTGGGTTCCGCCCGTAATGCTGGAGTCAACAGCCCAATAATGCTTCTGCCGTCTCCTCTGAAGTGGCATCTCTCCTTGGTTCCTCTTCTGTCTTCTGACTCCTAACTCCCGCCTCCTGTCTTCTGGCTCCTGGCTCTTACTTCTTACTTCTCACTTCTGGCTTGGCTCGTCACTTGTCACTTGCCACTCTTTTCAAGAATTCGCGTGCAACGTTGCCGATGTCTTGATGTTCGCCGTCCACTGCATAGTTCATCCGTCGCATATCTTCATCCGAAATCTTGCCAGCAAGCTCTTGCAAGGCCTTGAGAACCTCCGGATGGCGCCGGACCGTTTCCTGTCGCACCACGGGCACGGCTTCGTAGGGCGGGAAGTAATGGCGGTCGTCGTCGAGGATCGTCAGGTGAAGGGCTGAAATAAGACCATCGGTGGAGTTACCGGCCACCAGATCAACCTCATGGCTGGTGAGCGCCCGGTAGAGCAGCCCGAGATCCATCACCCGAGGCTCGGCGTCGAAGTTGAGGCCATACGCCTTCACCAGGCCGCGGTAGCCGTCCGGACGTTCCATGAATTCGTAACCGAAGCCGGGGCGCCACTGCGGCGCCACTCGCGCCGCGTCTGAAATCGTCTTCAAGCCGTAACGCTGCGCATCGTCGCTCCGAATCACCAGTGCGAAGGTGTTATTGAAGCCGAACGGTGGCGCCACCATGAGTGCGAACCGTTGTTGATACGCCTCCTTCACGCGCGCGTAGACAGCGCTCGCATCCCCGGTTGCCGGTTCGTGGAGAATGGCGGTGAGGGCGGTTCCGGTGTACTCCGGATAAATGTCGATCCGTCCGGCGAGAATGGCCTGCTGACAGATGTAAGTTCCAGCCAGGTAGAAGCGGCGCTCCACGAAGAGTCCGGTACGCCTGGCGATTTGCTGAGCGATGATCTCACCGAGAAGCGCCTGCTCGGTGAAATTCTTCGAGCCGACAACGATGATGTCTTTTCGCGGCGGACCGCAGCAGGTAAGGGAGAGCAACGTGAAGAGAAGGATGCTGGCGGGCGCGAGCGCCGTCAGGGTTTGTATACGTCGTATTCTTTTACGCGCGTGCAAAACGCCTTTCAAGCGATCCAAGCAAGGGTGCCGATACGCTGTATCCGAGGCCTCGTGCGCCTCAATAGCCGGTGCTCATTCGCGGACGCAAGTGCCGCTCGGCAAGGCCCAACACGAGGTCGGCGGCCAGCGCCAGAAGCGCGGCGGGAATGGCGCCGGCCAGAATCAGGTCATTATTCACCATGGCCAGGCCGCGGAAGATGTACTCCCCAAGGCCGCCGGCGCCGATGGCCGCGGCGATAGTGGCAACTCCCACCGTCACGACGGTCGCCACCCTCACGCCGGCCAGAATCACGCTGAGCGCCAACGGCAACTGCACCTGAAACAGAAGCTGGCGATCGGTCAACCCCATTCCACGAGCCGCCTCCACCACAGCGCGATCAAC
>JASHYZ010000514.1 GCA_030042795.1 Terriglobia bacterium
GGTGCGCTTTTCTTTGTGCGCCGAGAGAAGCCGATTTGTAAGCCGAAGCCGTCTTGCAAGATCTTCGCGGCCCGAGAAGAACTTGCCGGTGAAGTATTGTTGGTTTCTATTCCAGGGATCGTTCGTGGCCGTATTTCGCCTTACGATGGGCTAGTTGTTAGGCGACATCCGATATTTTAACGATTGGCCGGGTCTCGCGTCCTGTTTCGAGCAATTGCTCGCCATGCCCGCACCTATTCAGGCCCGGAGAGCATCCTCTACTCTCATCTACCCAACTGACATCCAGTCGATTATCATGAAAGTCAGCCCGGCTCGACGGGGAAGACGACTGAGGGCGAGTGTCGCGGCGGTTGGGGGCATTCAAGACTTGCAGGAATTCCGCGTTCTGGAGCACACGGCTGACATCGGTTTCGAGGCCTTTGGCGCGCGGCGCGAAGATGTGTTCCGCAACGCAGGACGCGCCTTGATGAGCCTGATCATCGACCTCGACTCGGTGAGCCCGCAGGAGCGCGTTCCTGTGACGGCGCGTGCACCTGAGCCCCAGAGCCTGTTGGTGAATTGGCTCAGCGAGATTCTCTACCTGCAGGATACCGAAGGCTGGCTGTTTACGGACTTTGAAATTGACGGCTTTCAAGAACAATCGGTTTGTGGCGCCGGGCGCGGCGAGCGATTCGAGCGTGGCCGGCACCGCCTCAAGCTGCTGGTGAAGGCCATCACTTATCATCAGTTGGCATTGGAAGAGACACGCGACGGCCTCTGGCGCGCGCAAGTCTATGTGGACATTTGACCGGTTTCGGAGCACGTTCGCGCGGCTGGAATTGCGCCGGCTGCCCGTGAGCCGCGCTGCGGTGATTCTAGCGGTGTTGGTTTGCTGGTCGGGCCCGCACCGCGCGCTCGCCGTCGGGTGGCGCTATGAGGTCCGCGAAGTGCGGCCGAATGTCTACGTGTGGATTCCCGAAGACATTATCGATATCGACGGCGATCCACAGTACAGCCGCGCTGGGGACGCCGGCTTCATCGTGACCAATGACGGCGTGGTGATCGTGAACGCCACCAACAGCCCGTTTCATGCGCGGGAAATGCTCTACGAGATCCGCCAGCGGACCAGTGAGCCCGTCCGCTATGTCATTGACACCGGCGGCGCCGGGGACGAGGTGCTGGGCAACGAGGTTTTTGCCGACCTTCAGGCTCCGATTCTTTCCACGCCTGCCATTCAGGCTGAAATCGAGGGCAGGGAACAGTCGTTATTCCAGCGCGCCAACGGTAACACCCAGTTTCAGCGGCGTCTGCGGGGGATTCACATTACTCCGCCCAACCAGACGTTCCAGGGCGAAAAGCAGCTTTCTTTGGGAGGGCACACCATTCGTTTGATATCGTTCGAGCCTGGTCTCCACGCGCTGGCCGTGAGTCTTCCTTCCAGCAAGGTTGCCTTTCTGGGTGACTTGTTTCAGAACGGATTCGTTCCGCAGCTTGAATCGAGGGACATTCATAAGTGGATTCAGGCGCTGAAGGACGCTGAGACTTGGGATGTCGACGTCTACATTCCGGGCCATGGGGATCCTGCCGGCAAGAAGGAGGTGGCGGCGTTCCGCCTGTTCCTTCAGGGCCTGACGAACGACATTGAGGCACGAATGGCAGAGGGCAAGTCTCTGGATCAAACGAAGGCTGAGCTATTGCCTCTCAAGAATTACAGTGGGCATGCCAGGGAGCTTGCACCGCAGTTGGTTGCTGATCTCTACCGCCAACTCGCCAGCACGGCCAAAGTGGCGGAGACGGCAAAGCACTGAACCGCGGCGCGGAGTAGGCAGGGCAAAGCGGCGCCGGCGGACAGGGTCAGTTGTTGTTCTGGCCTTCCACCAGTTGCCGCGCGCGTTGGGCCGCGCGCACCACAGCCTTAATGAGCGTGACGCGCAGGCCGCCCTCTTCAAGCTCCAGTAACCCGTCGATGGTGCAGCCGGCCGGGGTAGTGACAACGTCCTTGAGCTTCGCCGGGTGCTCGCCGGTTTCGAGCACGAGAGCCGAAGCGCCCAGCAGCGTTTGCGCAGAAAGCAACGTGGAGAGCTCGCGAGGCAGTCCCATCTTAACGCCGCCTTCTGCCAGCGACTCGATGATCATGTAGACGTACGCCGGTCCAGAGCCCGAGAGGCCCGTGATGGCATCCATGTACTTCTCGTCCGCCACGGCCGTCCGGCCCATCGAGCTGAACAGCGCTTGCGCCAACTTCACGTCTTCATCGGTGGCGAAGCGGCCGCGGGCAATCGCCGTCATGCCCTGGCGAATGAGGCACGGCGTGTTGGGCATCGACCGCACAACCCGCGCGTGATAGCCCAGCTCGTCCTCGATGAGCCGCGTGGTGACGCTGGCGGCGGAGGAAATCAGGAGCGCGTCGCGCCGCAGTTCATTCTTGACCTCATCCAAAAAGCCCTTCACCTGTTGGGGCTTCAGGCAGATGAGCACGAGGTTTGCGCCGGCGACCGCTGTGCGATTGTCCGTGCCTGCGCTGAGGCCGTACTTTCCCGCGAGATAATCGGCCCGCGGCTGATGAGCTACGGTCGCCGCGACCCTTTCGGCAGAAATCATCTGCGAGACGAGCAGACTTGAGAGCAGACCTTCCCCAAGCTTGCCGGCGCCGATGAGCGCGAGCTTACGAATGCCCGCGTCTTTGCCGGCCACAGGATGGTGCGTGTTCTTCTCTGTCTTGGTTTTCATGTAGGTGCGCCGTACTCCGCAGATGTTTTGAGCGAGCTTGCCGCCGCTTCCCGCAGGAAATGCAGATCGCGCGCCGCTTGCCGAGTGGCTAGAATACCCGAATCCCTGGCCGAGTGAAAGGTGAGAGACCCGCGAGGGTGAGCAACGCTTGAGGAGCAGATGCGCTCGTCTTCGTATGCGAGCAACACCGCAAAGCCGCGTACTACCTTAGCCCCGGTCACTGGCGGCGTAGGTGAAAGGCCCATCTCGCGACGGGACACCGTTCGCAAACAGGTCCGTGCGCGAGATGGGAACAAAAAGTTAGACAGGCAGTGACGGGAGCTCGGGCATGTCGAGCCCTACTGCCGGTGCCAAACGAATCTCGGTTCCGCCTGCATTCCAGTCACGAGCGCCGGCGTTGGTGGCCCGGAATATGGTAGATCGCGATGTTACTCCGTGCCGGGCGAGGCAGTCCATTACCCCTTTGGCCGCCCGCTCTGCGTCGTTGCTCTTGGCCAGGATGCCCACAGCGGGACCTGAGCCGCACACGAACATCGCCTGCAATCCTGGCTCCCGAACGCACAAGGCTTCGTCGAGGCCCGGGACTGTTTTTTCCGCAATGCCGGTCATCGATTCCTGGAGCTGCGGTGTCTCTGACCTGCC
>JASHYZ010000515.1 GCA_030042795.1 Terriglobia bacterium
CCTGCAGCGTCCGCGATGTTTGGGGTGCCAGCCTCGAAGCGCTTCGGCGCCGGCTGGTAGACGGTCTTTTCAAAGGTCACATCCGCGATCATACTGCCGCCGCCCTGCCAGGGCGGCGTTGTGTCGAGAAGGTCCACCTTGCCGTAAACCACACCAATCCCCGTAGGGCCGAAGATCTTATGCCCCGAAAATACGAAGAAGTCGCAATCAAGCGCCTGCACGTCCTCCCGCATGTGCGCCACGGACTGGGCGCCGTCAATCAGCACCCGCGCGCCATGCCGATGCGCCATTTCCACCATTTCGCGCGCCGGCGTAATCGTGCCAAGCGCGTTCGACACGTGGCTGAGAGCTACAATGCGTGTGCGCGGTCCGAGGAGCTTTTCGTATTGGTCCAGCATGATCTGGCCGCGGTCGTCCACAGGCGCCACTCGCAGGCAGGCGCCTTTCTCCGCGCACAGTTGCTGCCAGGGCACGATGTTGGAGTGGTGCTCAAGCCAGGTGATCACTACCCGGTCGCCCTTCTCGACGTAGCGGCGGCCCCAGGACTGAGCAACGAGGTTGATGCCCTCGGTCGTGCCTCGAACGAAGACGATTTCGCGTGTGGAGGAGGCGTTAAGGAAACGGCGCACCTTCTCCCGCGCGCCCTCATAAGCGTCGGTAGCGCGAGCCGCGAGCGTGTGTGAAGCTCGATGAACGTTGGAATTCTCATGCCGGTAAAAAGATGAGAGACGGTCAATCACCGCGTTTGGCTTCTGAGTTGTGGCGGCGTTGTCGAGCCACACCAGCGGCCGCCCATGCACCTGTTCTTGCAGAATCGGGAAGTCACCGCGGATCAAGTAGGGGTCGAGTGGGCGCTTGGAGACTTCCAGGCCGGGCATCATCTCCGGCCGGAAGTCGAGCTCCGATGTCGCGGCCGAGTGGGGAGCCTTTTCCGGTTCAACGGTGTGGGGCGGTGCGCCATTGACCGCCGGTGTGGAAACGGCAACAGGGACCTTGGGCACGAGAGCCGATGCGCCGGGTGCCGAAGCGACACCAGCCCGCAGGTCAGCGTCTTTCGGCGGAGCAGTGGGCGGCGACGAAGGCAGCGCGGGAATTCCTGGAAACGACTGAACACCGGGCGCGCCCGGCAATTCGAAGAAACTGCCTGCCGAAAGAAATGAAGGTTGAGCTTTGAAAGGCGCTGCCTTGTCGGCCTCGTGGAAGTAAGGTGACGATCCTGGCCCTGGCGGCGGAGCCACCTCGGAGGTCTCGGGCGCAATCGCCGTCGCCTTACCCGGTGAGTTGGCAGGCGCCTGCAAATCTGCCTCTTTCGGTAGCGTCGTAGGGGGTGCCGAAGGTAGCGCCGTAGCAGCCGGAACTGCTGGTGCGCCCGGCACCTCCGGGAAGGAGACCAAGCCACCCGCCGCAGGAAATGCCGGGGGGGCGGTGAGAGGCATAGCCCTGGCCGCGTCGATGAAGTAGGGCAACGAGCCGAACGCCACCGACGGCGGTTCTGCATCCGACGTGCCAGGCACCAGCGTGGTCGCCTCTCCCAGTGAGGTAGGCAGCGCCCGGAGTTCGGCCTCGGTCGGTTGGGTGGGCGACGGCGATGAAGGCAGCGAGGGAATGCCCGGAGGCGTCTGCACGCCGGGCACGCGCGGCAGGGAGAACAGTTCGCCTGTCGCCGGGAACGTCGGCATAGCATTCGGTAACGGTGGCCTTGCTCCATCGAAGGCCGTGGCGGGCGAAGCTGGTGCCCCCTGTACCGGAACCGCGGCGGGATTCGCCGGCACGAGCGCCGCAGCACCCGTCGGCGAAGCTGGCAGCCCGCCGACGTCAGTCTTGGCCGATGGTACAGACCCGAGGCCTTGAGGAACATCACCTGCCGAACCCGTCCCCGCAGGTGCCGCTGGAGACGGGGACCAGGGCAAGGCGGCGAAGAGTTCATTCGCCAGCCTTGCAATCACGGCCGGATCCGGCGGTGAGGCTATCGTCGTGGGAAGGCCGGGCGCGGCGCCTGCGTCGTTTGCCAACTCGATGGCGGGCCGGCCGGCCGCGCGCGGATCACTCGTATTCGTGATATTGGCTGACATCGACATCCTCCAGCACGCCCAGTGCATCTTCCGTGAGGACCGCGATCGAGCAGTACAGTGAGATCAGATAGGAAGCGATCGCCTTGTGGTCGATACCCATGAAACGAACCGACAGGCTGGGCGATACTTCGCCCACCAGACCGGGTTGAAAGAGCCCGACAACACCTTGCTTGTTCTCGCCCGTGCGTAGCAGCAGGATATGGGTCTTTTCCTTGGTCACGGCGACCTTGTCGCAGGGAACCAACGGAATGCCCCGCCAAGTCAAGAACTGGGAACCGAAGAGGGTCACAGTCGGCGGCGGAACACCACGATAAGTGCATTCACGTCCAAAGGCGGCGATAGCCCTGGGGTGCGCTAGGAAGAACGCCGGCTCTTTCCACACCCTCGCAATGAGCTCGTCCAAGTCATCAGGCGTGGGGGCACCTCCCCTGGTCTTGACTTGCATATCCTTTGCCACGTTGTGAAGAAGCCCGTATTCCTTGTTGTTCACCAGTTCTCGTTCCTGGCGCTCCTTGATCTTCTCGATGATCAGGCGCAGTTGTTCGCGAATCTGATCATGGGGGCTGCGGTAAAGGTCAGAAACGCGAGTGTGTACGTCGAGCGTGGTCGTCACCGCGCTCAATGTGTATTCGCGCGGATTCTCTTCATAATCGACATAGATTTCGGGCAGCAGTACTTCTTCACCCGGGGCGCACTCAACGGTGCGGCTTCCGGGTGCCGACGGCTTCACTTTGTTGACCCGATACCTGCCCGCTTCGACCGGCACCCACGGCAAAAAGGTGACCAGCCAGCGCGGCGTGATCTGCTCCATCATGGGAACCGTCTTGGTGACGACGGCGAGCTGACGTGCCCCTTCTACACCCAGCGTATGACGGTGCGGGACTGTTTCCTCTGGCATAGAACTTACTCCTTTCGGTAAGGTAACAAACTTCGTTATTTCCGAGACGTTGCTCAGAAGATCTTTTGTTAAGAGGAGCTTGGACTGCCACAGCTCCTGTCTCTTGCACCCCAATTGCGTTCTTTTTGCGACGCTGGCTTCAAGTACCTAAACGAGGCCCACCTTATAGTGGTAGCGGAGCCGCGTCTGCACCACTTCTGAGAACCCTCCAGTTGTCCGGTCGGGAAGTAACGTCAGAGTCGAGCTTGAGAGAACGCGCCCAAAATCCAATCGGCGTCTCGGCCGCTAGGGTACGGAGCTTTCTCTTCGACAGGTCGAAGCCTTGCAGGTAACCTAGCAGGCTACTAAAAAACTAATTTTGAGGTCGGCTAGCTACATAGCCCTCACTCATAACAAAGGAGTCATCCGTAATCAGTGGCAGTGAAAATGGCCGAATTCAGCTTTTTTCATCAGCCTGCTAGTCTGCGACGCATATCACAGGCTCAGGGTTACGACGTGACCAGCCGCGAGCACTCGCGCGCACGCGGAGATTTCACGTGACCTCTGTAACGTCTTATTATATACAATAAGGTAATCAGAAACAGGGTGGTGGAAGCGTGTCGTTATTCGATCGGAGCGACGCTAGGTCTATACACCTCGGGTCGAGTCGGTCCCCAAACGGCGCCCGGCGTCCGAGGACATGGGGATTTCGGGGATTTGGCTGTTGCAAGCCGCGATTGTTAACCTCCGCAGTTTTGGCCCAGAGGAGGAGCTCAAAAAAAACGCGAAATGAAGGAACATCCCACGATGTTATTGATAACAAGGGACTGGTTTTGATAACCGTTGATTTCCCCAGACGCTATTAAGCCTTTGATATGGCGTGAACTCCCACCTCCGCGGCACGCGGAAGCAATCTCAGCGGGCGGTACGCTGAAGCCGACGGAGACTCCTCAAATTCTGCCGTAACGAGTTTCTCTTCAGTTTTGGGAGTTTCGCTGAAGCCGGCTTCCATGCTTCGCGGGAAACCCGTACCTTCAGCACACAGCACGATAATAACATTGCGACGGTCTTGAACAGGTTTTGGCTACTTACAGGCACCGTCAGCGAGTCAGGCGAACACGTGCCCGGCCCCTTCACCTCGCGGCCCCAGCCACCGCTCGCTTCGGATCAATCATCTTTTTTCTTGTTGCGGCGGCGTTGCGGATGTTGCCGGACTCTGCCGTGCTTTGCCGCCCTAAGTTGTTGATTTGGTTTAGAATCAGGGGGCGATACCAGACTCTGGATCTGCGTATCGGGGTTCGAATCCCTGCCTCCCAGCCATTGATCTCAGAACACCCATCCGTTTCTAAGGACCCGGCAATAGACATCGGAGTCGACATTGCCACCCGTAAGTACAGCGGCCACCTTCTGCTGACCGATCTCCGCACGCTCCTGAAACACCGCAGCGAGTGTGACCGCCCCCGCGCCCTCCGCAACGTTGTGCGTAGCTCGAAAGTATGCCCGCATGGCTGCCTCGACGGCGTCGTCGCTGACTTCCGCCACACGTTCGATCTCATTATGCAGCAGCTCGAATGCGCCGGGATGGGGCCGCGCAATGGCGATGCCGTCCGCGATACGAGTCCGCGCTGAGGTTTCGATAATACGTCCGGCCAGGATAGACCGCGCGTAGGCAGGCGCTTCAGCGGAGACGACTCCGACAATCTTCGTTTTCAGGCACAGTGCGTTGCGCACCGCAGCCAGGCCGGCTGCGCCCGACCCCCAGCCCATTGGGACGTAAACAAGGTCCAGGTGGGGCACAGCTTGGAACAGTTCCAGGGCGTATGACGCGACACCTCGCACCAGCAAGGGGTGAAACGACGGGACGCGGTGCAGCTTTCGCGAAGCAGCCAGCTTGTCCGCATGAGCATCGGCATCGTGGAAATCATTGCCGTGCTCGATCAGCTCGGCACCCAAGGCACGCATGGCAGCGTTCTTCTCCCTACTATTCCCATGCGGCACCACGACAACAGCCTTTAGCCCGAGCCGCTGTGCCGCAAAGGCAACAGATTGACCATGATTTCCACGCGTGGCCGTCACCACTTCATTCATGTTGGGATGATTCCGCTGGAGCCAGTCCAGGTAGACCAAGCCTCCCCGCATTTTGAACGATCCCGTCGGGGTATGGTTCTCATGTTTGATCCACAGCTCACAGCCGGCTTCGTGTGACAAGATCGGCCACTGATACTGCGGTGTTGGCGACACGAAACGGCGCACAAGCTCCGCCGCCTCTTGTGCCTCGTGTAAAGTTGGAAGTTTCCATTCGGCTGTCACCGGTTCACCCCTTACAACCTCGCTGAGCAACAGGTTTTCCTCGTTGTTGTCGAGCCTAGCACAGAGCCACCAGCGCTAACCAGGCCGCCCGATTCGCCCACGCCGCGCAACCGGCACTACGGGCACGCGGAGTCCGGCTTGTTCGTTGACAGGCCGCTTCCGGTTGCATCACCTCATGGACACGGGGCATTACCGATGGGCCGCGCGCCGGGGTTGTGGTGAAGGATAGGTTGTTTTAGCGAGGCGAACTTTTAGCTGATGGGGCGGCCGCAAGCACTTTCGAAATCGGCTGTGGCAAGGCGGCCTTAAGCTGCGGGTTGAGCCGAAGGCCCTCCTCAATTTCCGAGCGCGCCTCCGGCGCCAAAGTCGTCGTACCTGAGGCCAGCAGCAGTCCCAATTCGAAGTGGGCCGCTGCCATCTTGGGATCAAGTACCAGCGCCCGGTGAAATTCAGCCTCGGCTTCCTCTTTGCGGCCTTGCTGCGCGAGTCCCATACCCAGGCTGAAGTGAGCGGTGGAAAATCCGGGATCGAGCGAGACCGCGGATTGGAACTGTTCGATGGCGCCTGCCAGTTTTCCCGTGCTCATCAGAGCGTTGCCGTAATTGTTGTGTGCCTTGGCGAACTTCGGATCGGAGCGCACGGCCAGGGCAAACGTCTCGGTCGCGTCTGCCGTCTTCCCTTGTTGCCAGAGCACTCCTCCGAGATTGTTGTAGGCTTCGGCATAGGAAGGGTGGTCGCCAATCGACTTCCGAAAGGCCGTTTCCGCCCCAGCCAGGTCGCCGGAGTTCCAGAGTCGAACGCCCTCGTTGTCATCCGCTTGCGCTCGCGCCAGCGCCTGCGTCATTTGCAGCATGTCCTTGGCCTTCGCGTATTCGGCATCTGCCTGAGCCGTGTCGCCAAGGTGGCGAAGCACAGTGGCCAGGCCGTAGACAGCCGGCGTCGCATCGGGTTCCTCGCGCAGCGCGGCTTCAAAGGCGGCCTTGGCGCCCGCCCAGTTGCCCATCCTCATCAGCACGCTTCCCAAGTTTTGCTCTGCCTCGGGATAACGCTTCCGCTGGGCGATGGCCTTGCGAAAGTTCTCGGCCGCACTCGGGAAATCGCCCTCCTGCAATTGGATAAAACCAAGGCCGCCGAGAGCATTGGCATTGTTAGGATCCAGGCGCAGAGTGGCCTCGATCTGTTTTTGGGCGCCCTCGAAGTCTCCAGCTCTGAATAGCATGGCCGCCAGTTCCAGCCGTGCGTCGGTGCTGTTGGGATCAGTTTCAACTGCGCGCTGGAAATAGCCTGTGGCCGCTACCAGCGTGCCGCCATCAATCGAAATCAGGCCTTTCTGCAGCCACGCGCCCGACAGGTGGGGGTCTAACGATAAAGCGCGGTTGATCGCCCCGTCGGCCCCTACCCGGTCCCCCGCAGACCGAAGAGCTATACCGAGCTGAAGGTTGGCTTCCGCAGAGTTTGGATGTTCAGCGAGGGCTTTTCGCGCTGCGGACACTGCATCCACAACCTGGGTGGGCGGAATGGTGGCTCCTTGCAACTCAATGTCGCCGGTTGGCGCTGCCCCTTCTGTTACCTGCGCGAAGGCGGTGGGTATCAAAAGCAAGCAGGCTGCCATCACAAGGCCAATCGCAGTCCACGAAAACACCGTTCGGAACTCTGTCATTTCGAGCGCAGCGAGAAATCTCGCTCCGAAAGCAGGCACAGTGCGAGATTCCTCGTCGCCTACGGCTCCTCGGAATGACACGCTGGATGGATCTAGCCACATTCCGCTGAGCTGCCGCCATGAATTCGCAGGCCACATCTCAGGCCCTCGCACCCTTTTCTCCCTGCCGAAAGGTATATTCGCGGTTCGCCGCCAAGTTCTCGTGCTTCTCCTCCTCACCGTCGGGCCAGCGGATCTCGATGCGCTCGATGGTGCTGGCTTTCCCCAATCCAAAATGAAGCCGGGGATCGCATGAGGAAAGATAGCTTTCGCCGCTGCGCACTTCGTCAGTCTGGGTTATGCCGGCTGCCGTAACTCGCACGCGCGCCCCGATCGCATCACGGTTGCTCTTTGTGCCCGTGCCGACAAGTTTGAGCCGAACCCAGCCTCCCGCCTCGCCCTGGGGTTTGTAAAGGAATGGTTCTTGGTCAATGTTATTGACCACAGCCCACACTCGCCCGCTGTTGTCGAGATCGCCGAAAGCGGCTCCGCGGCTGCTCCAGGCCTGCGTGAATCCGCTTTGGGCGCTATCCACCAAAGCAAACCGGCCGTTGCGCAGATTATGAAAGAGCTGGTTCTGCTGGTAGTAAGAGTTACCGGCCTTATCCGCCTGCGGATAAATATGGCCGTCGGCCACTAACAGATCTTTCCAGCCGTCGTTGTCAAAATCGATGAAA
>JASHYZ010000516.1 GCA_030042795.1 Terriglobia bacterium
GCACGAGACCAAACAGAATTCCGGTGAGCATGGCGATGGCAACGGTGAATCCGAGGACGCGGCCGTCGATTGAAAGGTCGAGGAACACGGTGTTCCGGGTGGTCGAGATCAAGCGGACCAGCAGGGCACTACCCCAGTGTGCGAGGAGAACTCCCAGGAGCGCTCCGGTCGAAGAGAGGAGAAGACACTCCACCAGCAACTGCCGGATGAGGCGCAGGCGGCTTGCACCTAAAGCCTGCCGCACCGCGATCTCCTTGTGTCGGCCGGAGGCGCGAGCCAGCATGAGGCTGGCGATATTGGCACAGGCGATCAGGAGTACCAACCCCACGACGGCCATGAGGACTTGAAGCGGCTGCTCGAACTGCCGGTGCAGTCGCGAAAGGCCGGTGGCGGCTGGGGCCGCTATCAGGAAGTGCCTTAGAAAGTTCCTCTGCCCGCTCGGCGACCAGTTCTGTGGCAGGGCGCCGGCAAGGAGCGTGGGCGAAAGCACTTTCAGTCGCGCGCTGGCTTGGGCTCGGCTCATCCCCGGTTTCAAGCGGCCCGCAACGCTCAGCCACCACCAGGAGCGATGGTCGAGGCGCGACTCTTTCCCGTCAAAGACCACCGAAGCACAGATGGGCACGGCCACCTCGAACTTATCGCCGACATTCAGTCCGTAGAAGCCGCGCGGAGCCACACCGATCACCTCGAAAGGGCGGCTATTCAGTGACAGCGTGCTGCCAATGGCGTTGTTGGATGCGCCGTAATGATCCTGCCAGAAGCCATAGCCCAAGACGGCCAGCGACGGGCAACCTCGACGATCATCCGAGGGCGCAATCAGGCGTCCCGCCGCGGGGCGGACCCGCAGGGCGAAGAAGAAATCGCCGCTTACCCAGATAGCGTTCGCCGGTCGAACCGCGCCGCCTTGGGCAAGATCGAAGTGGTCGGTACCCCAGGCAAAGGCGCCCGAAAAAACGTCCTGCTGATCGCGGAGTTGTTCCCACAGCGGATTGGTGAAGGTGGCGCCTTCACCGCCCCAATTTGCGTCCCCGAACTGCACCTGCATCAGCTCTTCCGGTTTCTCGATGGGCAGCATCCGCAACATAACGGCGTCGATGAGACTGAAGATGGCCGTATTAGCGCCGATGCCGAGCGCGAGGGAAAGCAGGGCGACGATGGTAATCGCCGGAGTTTTGCGCAGGAGGCGCAGAGAAAATCGAACGTCCTGAAGCAGCGCCTCGATAAGAGCGACACCACGCGCGTCCCGGCACTCTTCCTTGACTTGATCGAGACCGCCGAATTGGAGCCGCGTGCGCCGTTCCGCTTCCTCGCGCGTCAGGCCGGCAGCAACGTGCTTCTCCACCTGACGCTCGAAGTGCTCGCGGAGCTCTCCATCCAGCTCCGCCTCAACGGCGTCGCGTCGAAACAGAGCACGCAAACGGAACAGAAGGTCGCTGATCACCACCACCTCCCCTAATCGGCTGCTGCGGGAAACCCTCCGGACTTGTCATTCCGAGGAGCCGCAGACGACGAGGAATCCCGCAGTGTCTTAATCTTTCAGAGCGAGATTTCTCGCGGCGCCGCAAGGCGCGGCGGCGCTCGAAATGACAGGGTGCCCAAATGTCTCGGCCGACTGTTAATCTTCATCAAGCCGTCTCCAACACCTGTCCCACCGCCGCGGTCAGCTTCCGCCAGTCACGCTCTTCAGCTTCGAGTTGCTTGCGCCCGCTGCGGGTCAGCTCGTAATACTTGGCTCGACGATTATTCTCCGACGCACCCCATTTCGCCTTGATCCAGCCGCGCCGTTCCAGCCGATGCAGCGCTGGATACAGCGATCCTTGCTGGACGCGGAGGACGTCACTCGAGATTTGCTGGATGCGCTCCGAGATCGCCCAGCCGTGCTGCGGCTCCAGAGCCAGTGTCTTCAGGATGAGCAGATCCAAAGTGCCTTGCGGGAGGTCGATGCGATTGGCAGTCATTCTTCTCCTCTCCCCTATTGCTTCTACAAGGCACCATCGTAGTCTACCTTCTTGTCGAAGTGCAAGGGGAAGTTTTGGAATTGTCGTTAGCATGTGAAATATGTGAAATGTCAGATTTACCAATTAATAGAAGATGGCCAGTCCCCCGTGAGCCGGCCACAAGGCCATTTTCCCTGTCGTCTCCCGCCTCATGGCCATTTGTGGGGACGGCTTGCCATCCCCCCTGGGATAGGGCAAGCCCTACCCCTCTCCTCGCTTTCGCGAGGACAAGATCCGCGGGGAATGACGTTGAAACGTGGAACGGTGCTGGTATCGGCTGTGGTCTGCAAGAACCCCTTTTCCGGTTCCGTGGAGGCAGGAACGGCTGCTATCGCCTTGAGGGTTGCCGACGAGCACTGCCGAAAGCGGTTGACTCTCGTTTCCTTGCGTGATACTACAAACCGTGCGGGGCGCAGGCTGTTGGAGGATGGAGGTCGAAAATGAAACCTGTACAGCTTTCGATTGGCAGTTGGGCGTACTGCTTCGGTCCGTATCAGTCGAACCCGGTGCCGTTTGACACGGTGATCGGGAAACTCAGCAAGCTTGGTTTCGATGGCGTAGAGCTCGGCGGCTTTCCGCCACACCCAAGCCCGACTTCGCATGAGACGCCCGCGAAGCGCGCAGAGCTGAAGAAACAAGTAGCGGACCGCGGCTTGAAATTCTCGGGGCTCGCGGCCGATCTTTGGTCTTGCCCTATCATCCCTTCCGACGACAATTCGAAGTGGATGGAGGCATTTGAATCCAACCTGAAGTTTGCGAACGATCTCGGCATTGACTGCATCCGCGTGGATTCGGTGAGTCCGCCGGACATCTTTGAAAAGGAAAATATCGAGCCCCGGCGCGGCTGGGAGCGACTGCTGAAGACCTTCCGCGCGGGCGCACAGAAGGCCGCCGACGCCGGCGTCCGCATGGTGTATGAGTTTGAGCCCGGCTTCGCCTTCAACAAGCCGTCGGAGATTATGCGCCTGGTGGACGACGTGGGCCACAAAAACTTTAGCATCCTGTTTGACACTTGCCACGCGCACATCTGCGCCGCGGTGGGCGCCCGCCAGCCGGGCGAGAAGGAAACTCTGGCGGGAGGCGCGCTTGAACTGCTGACGCGCTTGAAGGGGAAAATCGGCCACATCCATCTGATCGATTCCGACGGGAGTCTGCACCATGAGGAGACAAGCACTCACGCGCCCTTCGGGCAGGGCGTGCTGGACTTCGACCGCCTCATCCCGGAGTTGCTCCGCTCCGGTTGCCCGTCCAACTGGTGGACGATCGACCTGTGCTTCTGGCCCAATGCCTGGGACGTGACCGCGGACGCGAAAGTCTTTCTCGAGTCCATGGCGCACAAGTACGCTGGTGAGGCCGCCTGACAGTGGCGTAGC
>JASHYZ010000517.1 GCA_030042795.1 Terriglobia bacterium
GCGACCGCCGCGAAGCCGGGATTACGGCGCATCTGCCTCAAGGCGTAGCGGAGGTCGTGCAGGAAGTCGTCGATGTAGTTCACCTGTTGCATGTGCCGGCACTCCGTCTGATCCGCCCCTCACCCTTCAATTCGCGCCGGGCGGCATAGTGGGTGTCCTCCGGAGTCGTTCCGGTTCGGACTCCTCGCTCATACTTACAGAACTCCTTTTGAGGCACTGCCAGTCGCGGGGTTCCACCCAACACCACCCAGCCTCACCGAACCGCCCTTGTGGCTCACCACCTAACCTTGTGGCGCCCGGTGTTTGGCTTGCTCCATAGCGATTTCGTTGATATGACTCAGCGCCCGGGCGCCGGATGCGCCTTCGATCGCCTTGACAGCGATCTCCTGCACCTGGCGCTTAGCTTCCTCAAGCTGCTTCTCCAGCGCGGCCATCTGGGCCGAACGGTGCACCAAGCTTTCTTCGAGCGTCTTGATGTGAAGTTCAGCCAGGCGCTTCTCGGCTTCGCTCTCTTTGCTGAGAAGCAGAGTCTGCTGACTCAGCTTTTGCTCCGTGGCGCGCGCGGCCTCCGCAGCCGCGCGCTCGGCCTCCTGGCGCAGGCGAGCCGGGAATTCTTCGGCGTCTTTGCGCAAACGCTGTAACTCTTCCTCGGCTGCCTTCAGCGCTGCTTCGCGGTCGCGCCAGCTTTTCTCCAACGCCTCCTGTTTCTCCTTGTTCGCCTTCTCCTGGAGCTTTATTTCCTCCTCGTACTTGTCCTGGGCCTTCTTGCGCTCCAGAGCCTTGCGGTACTCGTAATCGTCAATCTCGCGCTGCCGCTGCTTCTTCAGAGTCTCTTCCTGCTCCTTACGGCCACGCTCCGCCTGCCGCGCTTCCTCCTGCCAAGCCGCGCGTTGCGTGGCGATTTCGGCCTCGAGATGCTCCTTCTGGCGGCCGTAGTCCTGCACGAGCTGATCGAGCGCCGTAGCGGCCACGTCGATCTTATGGACTCTTTCGATTTCCTTCTGTTCGAGCGCAACCGCCTCGCGAACGGCGGCCAGCCGGTTCACTTCCTGGATCAGATCGTCTGAAACCTGGGACAGCGCCTTGGAAACTTCGAGACTCAAACCGGAGATCCTGTTCACCACCTTCTCCACGGAGAGTCCGTCAACGGCCTGCCTCACCTCAGACTCTCTCAATTTGAGTTGTTCTTCCACTTTGGGCCGTGCGCCTTCCCGCGCTTCTTCCACCTCGTCGCGGATATCGGAAAACTCTTCTTCAATTTCGGCCTTAGTCTTTTTGGGTCTCGCGGCTACCTTTGTTGTTTTTGCATGTTGGTTAACCTCTCCCCGGTGGTCTTGCCCGATAGGTTACCAAATTGACCGAGAGCAAGCACGGATATTTCACGCGAAGCGTGCGCCACCCGTCTGAGAATCGGATCGCACTGTCGCCTGCAACAGTGACGCCGCCAATCTCACTTGAACCGGCGCCGGAAATCCAGCTCGAATCCGTAGACGCCGTTTTGATCGCGCACGCCCAGCAACGACATTCTGCTCGTCACGTCCCACTCCACCTGGACGATGCGCTCGTAGATGCCGCCGGTGGTAGTCACATAGGTGACCGTGAAGTTGTCGCCCAGCCGCTCCACCACCGTCACCCGCGAGCCGCCGACGCTGCTCGGGTTCGGGTCAATGCCGATGCGGCTCACTCCGAACAGACGCGTGATGCGGCTGGTGGTCTGGTTCGAAAGGGCCTGCGACAGCAGTACGCTGGCGCTCTGGGCACTGAAGGCAGAGCGGCCCGTGGCGTCGAGAAGCTGGTCCTGACTGGAGTAGCCGAACGCCAAGAGGGCAAGAATGTTGGGGGTGGAGAGCGGCGGGTCAGACCGGTAGCTGATGTTCGGGCGGTCAGCCGGACCCGTCACCCCCAGCGTAAGGTCGTAGCGGTCAATCCGTGTGGTCGCTTGGAGATCGAGCACCGGCTCGGTCTCCTGAGGATTCGCCATCGTGATGTCACCTCGCGAAAGCGTATAAGTGGTCTGGCGCAACACTGCCTGTCCGCTTTGGATATGGATGCTGCCGAAACCGACCGGGCTCGTGAGAGTGCCGCGCAAGGCCATATCAATGGCAGCCACGGCGTTGAAATCGCGCGATTCCACGCTCACGGTGGGGGCGGAAGCTAAACGAACATCAAGGCGGATGCCGGAAGCAAGCGCCGCCGGCGTCGCCGCTGCGATAGACGACTGGCTCTGAAGCTGCGAAGCCCAATCCAAGATATTGAAATTGTTGCTAACGAACATCTGCTCCACGGCGAGATCCCCGCTCAGCACTCCGGAGCTGGAGGATCCCGTCAGATGCACGGCGCCGCTCAGCACGGAGGTGAATTGCACCGGATAATCCACGCGGATGTGGTGCAGCTCCGCGCGCAGATCGCTGCGCGGCGTTCCGGAAAGCGTCACGGAGCCGGTGATATTCACCGAAGCAGGTCCGCTTTCGGCGTGCAGCGAACGCACCTGCAGACGGTCACCCAGCAGATCAACATCTCCGTTGAGCCCGGTCAGGCGCAAAGGTATACCGGGATAAGCCAGACTCACTTGATCGACATGGAGGGTGCCGAACACAGACGGCTGACTGACGCTGCCGTTCACGCTGAGCTTCACGTCGAAATGGCCTGTCGTCAGGATGGCGGAATCAAAGACATGAAGAAAGGCAGACTCAATTTCGCCGTTAGCGGTCAGATTCAGGGCGGACGGCGTCGCCAAGCTCGCCGTGCCCTGGAATTGAAAGAGAGTGGACGGCCCTTGCATATGAAAGGGCGCGATCGTGAGCTGGCGATCAGCCAACGCGATCTCGAAAGGATGGTCGTTTTGCCACTTTAGCTCGGCAAAACTCGCCTCCAACTTCTGAACGGTGCCTTTGAGGCGGAGAGGCGTCGCGGCCTGTGCGGTCGCCGAGAGGTCAAGGGAACCGGTGACCTGCAAGTTTCCTCCGACGCGACTGTATCCCAAAGCGCGCAGCCAGGGATCAAGGCGAAGCGAAGAATAGCGCACCGTGAGGCTGAGGGGCCACTGCCCCTCGGTGGTTCCCGCGCCATGAAGTTCAAGGTCTCCTGCAGGCCCTGCAAGCCGCCCTTTCAGCCTAGCCTCGCGCCCGTTCCAATCAAGCTTGCTCGTGAAGTCGCCCAGCGGCGTATTGCTCGCGCTCAACCCGCGAATCTCGAGGTTGCCTTGCAGGGTTGGGGCGTCAAGGGCGCCGTGCGCCTCGACGCCGAAATCGACAGTACCAGCGACGCCGGCGAGGAAATTCGTTGTCCCGTTCATCGCTGCCAGTTTTCTCAGGCCGTTGAAATCATCAAGGCTAAACCCGTCGCCTTGCGCCCGGTAAGACAAGGTGTGAGCGCGAGGGTCGTAAGCCGCCTCGCCCGTCATCTTCCCGTGACCCTTGCTGAGACGAACGCCAGTAAATTTCCACACGCCGGAAGCTGTGTGGAGACCGGCGTCCAGCGAATCAAAAGTCTCCTCGCCGTAACTTCCCTGAGCGACATGAAACCTACCATCGCCCACGAGCTGAGTCCCCGTTCTATTGAGCTTGAATTCGCCGGTCAGCCGCCCGCCGATCGGATCGTCAATCCCGAGGACTTCCCTCAGACCTTCGAGCGAGGTTTGTTGCGCGCGGGCTGAGAGCTGAAGCGGAGAATCCGGAGTGAACTGCCACTGCGCGAGGCCGGAGGCCATGTCAAACGTCAGGAGGCTATGAGGTCCTTCCAAATGCGCATCAGTAACCTGGAGCTGGGCGGGCGCGGCCGTGACGCCGGCATCGAGGCGAGTCCACTTCGATCCCGCGTATTCGAAAGGTCCCACCTGCAGTTTCCCTCGCACCAAGGGCTGGTCCATAGT
>JASHYZ010000518.1 GCA_030042795.1 Terriglobia bacterium
TATATTAGGCTACTATAGTAGCTTATACTCTAAAAACAGCGGAGATTAAGGTTTGTCAACGGTCACTAGCACTCGAACGGCTGAGCTGCTCGAACTTGAACACCGCTACTGCTCCTTTGGCGACACGGTTCATTACCTCGAGCCCCCCAAGGTATTTGTTAACTGCGAGGGCTCGTACCTTTTCGACGAGGAGGGCACGCCTTATCTCGACCTGCAGATGTGGTATTCGGCGGCCAGCTTCGGCTACAAGAATCCGCGACTGAATGAAGCCCTCAAGTGCCAGGTTGATCGTTTGCCGCAGCTTGCCTGTCAGTATTTGCACGCTGAGAAAGTCGAAGTGGCGGCGCGCATCGCGCAGTACTGTGAGAAGCGTTTCGGCGTGAAGGGCCGCGTTCACTTCAACGTGGGCGGGTCGCAAGCCATTGAGGACTCGCTGAAACTGGTCCGCAATTACACTGGCAGGAACCTGATGTTTGCCTTCACGGGCGGCTATCACGGACGCACGTTGGGTGCCTCTGCCATCACTTCCAGCTACCGCTACCGGCGGCGCTACGGACACTTCGGTGACCGCGCGCAATTCGTGTTCTATCCGTATTGCTATCGCTGCCCATACGGCCTCAAGCGCGAGACGTGCGACGTTTACTGCCAAAGCCAATTCGCCCAATTGTTCGAGAGCGAATACTACTCCGCGTGGGACCCCAAAGCCGCCGCCTGCGAATATGGCGCGTTTTATATCGAGGCCGTGCAAGGAACCGGCGGATATGTAATTCCGCCCCGCGAGTATTTCACGCGGCTTCGCGCGACCTGTGACCAGCACAAGGTGCTGATCGTAGATGACGAGATTCAGATGGGCTTCTATCGCACCGGAAAGTTCTGGGCCATCGAAAACTTGGGAATCACGCCGGACATTATCGTCTTCGGCAAGGCGCTCACCAACGGCCTGAACCCGATTTCAGGCCTCTGGGCGCGCGAAGATTTGATTACGCCTGATATGTTTCCGCCGGGCTCGACGCACTCGACCTTCTCATCGAACACTCTAGGTACGGCCGTCGCGCTTGAGACGTTGAAGATGTTGGAAGAGGAAGATTACGGCGAGTTAGTAAACGAAAAGGGCGCGTACTTCCTGGCCGGTCTGCGTGAATTGCAGAGGCGCCACCCAGGAATCATCGGTCAGGTCGATGGCATCGGTCTCGCCTTGCGCATCGAAGTTTGCCGCGGGGATGGGTTCACTCCGGACCGTGACCTAACGGACCGCATCTTTGCTGAAGGCTTGAAAGGTGATCTTGAGGAGGGTGGCCGCCGCTATGGGTTAGTTCTCGACGTCGGAGGTTATTTCAAGAACGTCTTCACGCTCTCGCCGTCGTTCACCATTACTCGCGAGGAGACCGACCTCGCTTTGGATCTATTGGATCAGCTTTTCCGCCGCTGCACTGGCCAGTGACAGTGAAGGCCGCCGCCTCGGGTCCTGCGCAGGTGCTTACGGCCCTTCCAGCACTTCTTCAACGTACCGCCGGAACGCAGCCTCTAGCCTCTGGGTGATGGGACCAGGTGCCGCGTAAGCCCAGCGCGGGCTCACAAAGCTTACGGCCGCGACCTCACGCGTGGTCGAGCTGATGAACACCTCATCGGCGCCTGAGAGGTCTTCAGGCGCGAGCTTCCCTTCTCGAAGCTCAATGTCCGCCTGAGAAGCAATCCCGAATAGCACCTCCCGCGTCACGCCAGGAAGGCAGCCTGACGAGAGAGGCGGCGTCAGCACTGTGCCGCCGCGCACCACGAAGATGTTGGCCGACGTACACTCTGCAAGCTCCCCGTGTTCGTTCAGCAGGAGAGCATCATCAAACCCCTGCGCGCGGGCGCGCTCCAGAAGCAAGGCGTTCTGCGCCCAGGAGAGCACTTTGGCGCCCGCTAGCACGCCGGCAGAAAACACTGCATTTTCCTGCACCAACAGGCGGTGCGATTCGGGCCATGGAACGAGTCCCCTGGTGAAGACCAGCAAGTCAGTTGGCTGCCGCTTGAGGCCGTCAGACCACAGTCCGCCGTCGTTGCAGACGAACCACACCCGTCCCATGCCGTCCAGGCGCTTGTTAGCTCTCGTAAGCTTGACGATCGCCTGCCGCACGGTTGCTTCAGTAAAGCCCACGAGGTCCACTCCCAACCGGGCGGCATCGCGGCTCATCCGCTCCCAGTGGTGATGGAACTGAAAGGGCTTGCCGCGATAGATTCGCAGCGTGGTGAAGACACCCCAACCCGAGAGCAAGCCCGATTGCCCGGGCGAAAGGCGAGCGTCGGCGAGCGGCACGATGCTGTCGTTATGGAGAATCAATTGATCCATTGCGTAGCCGGGAACAGAACGCAGGCCAAGACAATGCGACACCGGCGTGAGAAGCTCAGATAAGGGATCAGTCTGGCGGATCAGCAGGTCCGCGGCTCAGGATTGAGCGCGCACCGTAAAGGAGTAGTCGAATCGTACGCGGCAGTGCGTGTCCGGCGGCAGGTGAACTTCCGGCCCGTGAGGGATCAGCACCAGGCAGCCCACGATGCCGGCGGCTGCGAGAGACCCGGCTGAAGCCGCCGCGGTTGCGCCGGCTACTTTGGGAATTACGGCAAGCCCGCCCGCGCCGATCAGCGCGCCTGTCATGAAGTGCCACGAGAACTGCCGCCCGCCTTTCAGATCACCCTCGCGGTCTACCCGCATCATACCCGG
>JASHYZ010000519.1 GCA_030042795.1 Terriglobia bacterium
AACCGGAAAGAGGATGAGGCGGACAATCGCCAGACTATACACCACCCGGCGCCGCAAAGAAGCTCCGCGGGCGAATACCCTCAACGGCCTTTGAAAGACATGGAAGGGCCTACGCACTTCCAATCTCATCGTCGGACCTCCCCCCCTCTTGCGCACTCGCTTCCCGAGCCCAGGGCCAGCATGGCCTTCGTGATGGCATCTTACCCCAAAATCCTCCGTTTTGAAGAAAATTAACCATGCCCAGCACTTGAAAGACCTCTCGGCAGCGGGCTCGCTAGGGTAAACAAAGCGAGAATGCCGGGTGCCAGGAACTTTCCCAAGCCCTGATCGTATTGTACCTTAGAAGGGCGCGGCACGCGGCATTCTCGTGTCTGCTGGGTGGTGGCAGGGTCAGCCGGGTCAAGATCTAGCTCGGGGCGCCGCATCAACGGTGGGACGAGAGACATTCCGGCCAAACCCGCAGATTTGATGCCGCTGGCGCCGAAAGTAGCGTCAAGGAGGTCCAAATGTTCTGCGCTCAATGCGGAAACGAGTACACTCAGTCAGCGAATTATTGCAGCCAATGTGGTTCAAATCTACAGCCACCACCGCCTCGGCCCGCGAAGAAGCTGTACCTTTCGCGCACGAACAAGAAGATCGCGGGAGTGTGCGGAGGCTTTGCCGAGTACCTGGATATGGACCCGACACTTGTCCGTTTGATCTGGGTGATGACGGCTTTGTTTGCGGGCTGGGGCCTGCTGGGCTACTTGATCGCCTGGCTGGTGATTCCTGAAGAGCCTCTGTTTCAGCCCGCCGCGGTCACGGCGCAGGGTGCGCAAACCGCTGCGAGCGGCGCGACCAGTATCTGAGCGCCCGTGAACCGAGTGCCTAAAGCCGGATGCTGACAAATCAGCCGAACGGCCAGCCGACGAGGCATGCTCCGCGACTCGAAGCAGGAGAGCACCCGTGGAATCAGAGCTGTCGCTGGGGTTCGTGCGTGTAGTTGAAGAGGCAGCGGTAGCGGCGGCCCGCACCATGAGTCGTGGAGACTGCCACTTCGCCGATCAGATGGCGGTCGGGTCAATGCGGCAAGCCCTCGAATCGGCGCCGATCGCCGGTACGGTGGTAATTGTGGAGGGCGGGCGCGATGAGGCTCCCATGCTTGTTGTGGCGAGAGAAATTGGGGAACGCCGGAGTGCTCCGCTGCGTATCTCCATTTGATGGTAAGTTCCCGGGAGGTGCTATGAGAAATGTCCCGCCAGCGAAGTTGCTTGTGTTTGCAGTTGTTATTCTTGCGACGGCCTTTTCATGGGTTGGCCCTGCCGCGCATGCTCAGGAAGAAGGTAAGGATCAAGACAAGAACGGCGTAGTCCTGAAAACGCCGGCGGGCGGCTTTGAGGTCTCTGGCAAGGTCAAAGCCTCACAAACCGGCCTGCCCGTTTATCCTGGCGCGAAGCCTATGGCAGAGACCGACAACGACAGCGGTAACCTGACATTCTCCTTAAGCCGCGAGGGAAAGCCGGACGTCCACTTCCTGGTAGCAAAACTGGAGACACCTGATTCTGTTGAGCAGGTTCGCGAATACTACAAGAAGAAGCTTGGCAGCCGTGTGACAAAGTTTGTCGAAAAGGATAAGGAAGGCAATACGGTTTTTGAGATGAAGGAAACGGAAAATAGCGGAAAGTTTGTCGGAATCAAGTCCCGCGAAGGAAAGACAGAAATTGATTTAGTAAGACTCGAAGGCGTTAAGTTCTCCGACGATATCGACGTTCAATAGGGTTACGTTCCAGCCGAGGACCGTCATGGCCAGTACTCCCCAACCTCCAATGCCCAACGGATCGCCTCCACCTGCGCCCCGGCGGCAGACTGGGAATATCGTTGCTATCGCTCTCTTGACGCTCGGACTCGTCGTAGTCCTTTCATGCATCGCTGTCGTCTTCGGCCTCCGCTTTCTCGCCCACGGCGTCAAAGTCAACGTGAACGGGAACGGGAACGATGACGCTAAACAGGTGAGTATCAAGACGCCCTTCGGCGGCTTAGAGGTTCATAAGAACACCGGCGTTACCGAGGCCAGTATGCGTTTACCCATTTATCCCGGAGCGCGGGCGGCAACAGACGAGGATTCCGCCTCTGTAAGCCTGGCATTCGGCGGCGCTCAGGGTCTGAACATTGTAGTGGGTAAGTTCGATACGGCCGATCCAAAGGACAGGGTGCTCAACTTCTACCAAGGCCGTCTGACTGCCCAGGAAGGACCGTTCACGCCGGAGGAGAAAATCGACTTCGACACGGCCAACTTCGATCTCGATAGTGGAAAGATGGGAAACTTCGTCGGCAGGGATCATAGCGGCAAGACCATTTTTAAGATAAGGCAACCGGGCGAAGAGCGTGTCGTTGCCCTCGAAGACCGCGACGGCGGGACCCGTATCGAAATGGTCCGAATCAGCAAGAAGAGCGGCGAGGCTAATTAGCCTGCTCTGTTTGCCGTGCTATTTAACACCAAAGTTTGTCAAAGACCTCCCGAGCCGTAATCTCTAGCGCCGCGAGATTCCTCGTCGCCCTTCGGCCAGCCGGAATGACAGCGCCGATGAGTTCTCTGAACGAATTACCAAAGAACCGGAGTGAGCGCTAAGGCATCCAAAAAGACATCACCACAAGGAGGTGGATGTATGTTTGCCATTACGGGCGCCACCGGGAACACCGGTAGTGTTATTGCCGAGAAGCTGCTGGCTCAAGGGAAAAAGGTCCGCGTCATCGGCAGAGACGCAGTGCGGTTGGCAAGATTTGTACAAAAGGGCGCCGAAGCCTTCGCCGCCGATATCACAGACGTAGTGACACTTGCCAGAGCTTTTGACGGCAGCGAGGCCGTCTACGCGATGGTACCGCCTAACTCCGGCTCCCCGGATGTCCGGGCCTACCAGGAACGAGTGACGGATGCGCTCGCTTCGGCCCTCGCGAAGGCATCCGTGTCCCACGCGGTGGCGCTGAGCAGCGTCGGAGCGGACAAGTCCGAGAGGACGGGGCCAGTTGTGGGACTTCACAACCTCGAGCAGAAATTGAACGCGATTGCCGGCCTGAATGCGGTCCACCTTCGCGCCGGCTATTTTATGGAGAATCTCCTGCCCCAAGCAGAAGTCATTCGGAACTTCGGAATCGTCGGTGGCCCTGTCCGGCCGGACCTACGGCTGCCCCTTATTGCAACCCGCGACATCGGAGCCGTTGCGGCTGGCCTTTTGGCACAGCGGGATTTCAAGGGCAAACAAACTCGGGAACTGCTGGGCCAGCGGGACGTAAACTATCAGGAAGTGGCTTCGGTGATTGGCAAGGCCATCGGCAGGCCGGATCTTGCTTACACCCAACTACCGCCTCAGCAACTGAGGCCAGCTCTGATGCAAATGGGCATGTCGGCGAGTATGGCTGACCTGCTTCTTGAGATGGCCGATGCGCTGAACTCCGGTTACATGCGTGCTCTCGAGCCACGCTCGGAGCGCAATACCACTCCAACGTCGCTCGAAACATTCGTAGCGGAACAGTTCGTTCCCCGCTTTCACGGAAAAGCTGCAAGCGCGTAGGAAGCCTTCGGCAATGAGCGCCGATTTGGCGTTTTTGTCTCGGAGTGATGCGGAGAGCGCAGTGAAATCGAGATCGCCGAGCTGCTCACTCAGTCCTTGAGCCGCCCAGCGCCCTGTCCAGCGAGAGCGCTCCTGAACCCTTCGCCATGATCGTCAACCCGATGGCTATCGCCAGAAGGTGATACTCAAAGCCTTCGCCTTTTTGATTGCCGTACCAATTCATGAAGAGACCGTTCGGCAGGTGGACCATCAGGATTGCCACACACATGTTGACGGTGATGCCAAAAGCCGCGATGCGGCCCAGAAGCCCCAGGATCAAGCCGATCCCGCCTAAGAACTCGGCAAGAATAGCCAACACTGCGAACGGGGCCGGAATGTGCATCTGCTGAGTAAAGAAACCCATTGTTCCCTTGAAGCCGAAGCCTCCGAACCAGCCCAACATCTTCTGGGCCCCGTGGGCGAAGAATACGATGCCGGTCACCAGTCTCAGGATGGTGAGTACGAAGTCGTTTCCTGTGGATGTCAATCTGCGCAGCATGGGCTCCCCGTTGACAAGTTGGGTTCGCGTCTCTCGGACGATGACTACACGGCGTCTCTCGGGCGAGAATTCCGGCTCGAAAGCAACGCTCTGGGCGTGCTACCCGAATCGACCCTAGCGCGAATGCAGTGGCGCTCGAGAAGCCATGACCTGCGCTTCAGATCCCAAGGATCACGCTCATCTTAAGACCGTGTAACCGGCGGACGGGGAACCCAAGCTTGCTCTCCGCCCGCCGTCTGAGCTACTTCTTTTTGGGGGGAACAACCGAGTCCTTAAACGACTTTGCCAGACGGAACTTCACCACGGTCTTGGCCGGGATCTTGATCGGTTCGCCGGTTTGGGGATTGCGTCCCATGCGGGCTTTCCGGTTTGCCTTCACGGCCTTGCCGAGTCCGGGAATCGTGAACTGACCCGAGCTTTTGCATTCCTTCGTCGCCAACGCTGCAATCTCTTCGAGCAGCAAGGCTGCCGCCTTCTTCTGAATTCCGGCCCTCTCGGCCAAATGCCCCACCACCTGCGACTTCGTCATCGCTTTCGCCATTTATTTTGATCTCCTCTCTCCTATTTGATTTCGGGACCCCCATTCACATCCGTCAAGCGCACACTCTATGCAAGAAGCATTCGGCTGTCAAGCCATTTTCGCGTTATGACCTCAAAATCAGCCACGAAAGATGCGGGTTCTCGAAAGGTCGGCTCAGAAACCGTTCCCTTGGCAGAGTCTCCGGCCGGTAGTGGGTCAATTCGACGTAGGGGCGGCCGCTCGCGCCGGAGCCTCGTTTCGGCTAGAATCGTAAGGAGTCCTTGATTGAACGGCGGTCCTATGCCAATTTTTGAGTATCGTTGCCGCGATTGCGGCACCCAATTTGAAAAGTTCGTGCGCGCAGCCTCCG
>JASHYZ010000520.1 GCA_030042795.1 Terriglobia bacterium
GTAACTGGCAAGCACAGGGATGGCCAGTATTGCCAAAAACAGCCGCGTGCGGCGGTGCAAAGGATAGTCAAAAGTCGAGCGAGATTGCGTTTCAGTTGACAGGGTACACCTCCTCATCAAACAAATGCGTCCGATGCCGGGACCGCACCGGGCCACCCTAAATCAGATCCTGAGCCAGAAACTCGCGGCGCGCGTAAGCCCAGCTTCCGCATCCAACGAGCAATGGCCACAAGCAGCCAACCACAAAGAGCCAACCCGCTCCAATGCGGCTGACCAGATAGAGTCCCACCGGCCCCAGGTTGCCCAGCGTCGGCTCGGCTGCCGAGAGCAATGCCATCCGCGCCGCCTCAACCGGATTCAGCGTGGCCAGCAGGAACACTGCTCGCGCATCTAATCCCCACTCGAGCATGAGACCGATCAGGCCAAAGTCGATCAGGACCACTCCCGCCAGCCAGATCAGGATCAGAGCGATCAGCGCTTTGGATTGACTGCGCACCGAAACCGAGACCCACAGGCCAAGTCCGGTGAAGGCCCAGAGGAGCGCCGCACAGATGCCCGTCTCACGCAGCAACGCGCTCCCCGGGAACGGCTCTCCGAAAACGGCCCAGCCCGTGATAGCCAGGAACGCCATCAGGCAAGCAACCGGCACAACAAGGACGGCATAGCGAACGACGGAGATCGCTGCAAAATACTTCGAGCGAGGCAGCGGATGGCCGAACAACAGTTCGAGCGAGCCATCGTCGCGTCCCCGGGTGACGACCTGGCCGCTCAGCATGAGCGCCAGCAACGGCAGCAAAAGGAGCAGCGCGTGAGCGATCGAAGACATCACCCGGCTCATGCCTGTAAAGCCCAGCAGCGCTGATTCCCGCATACCGGCGAAGATGAATACGCCGGCCAGAAGGGTGTTGAGAAGCAGAAACAGGTGGAGCCAGCGTGAACGGCGGACCTCCGCCCAATCCAGCCGCATCACGGCCTGAGTAGTCTGAGCGATTTGCATCTACTTGCCCTCCATGGAGGCGCCTTGCTCGATCTCCCGCAAGGTCTCGTCGTAACCAAGAGCTTCCGCCGTCGATAAACTCACGGCGCGCAGACCACCGCCCATGGGGCTATCTGTGCTGCGCACAAAGCCCGCGTGATCAGCCTTCAACCAGCGTGCCGACTGTGAATCGCGAAAATAGATGGCTCGCACGCTCGGGTGCTGGTGGGCTACGTAAGTCATCAGGCAGGCGGGATCGTCGAAGTTGAGCGTCTGCCCGCGTGCGGTTTGAAGTTGCGCGGCAAATCGCCGGTCGCTGATCAGCATGTGACACTCGGCGCATGCTTCCTGATCCCAGGCGACCGGTTCCGGATTGTCGGATACTGCCCGCGTCCAGTGGATCACCAGGGCCATCACTGGCAAGCCAGCTCCCGCGAGCACCAAAGCCGTTCTCTTAAGCCGTTTCATCGCTCTACTCCTGGAACGCGCGGGTGAGTGCGAGCTGCCCGGAGTTAGGCTCGGGAACGTGCAGGAAGGATTCGCGTGCCTGGCACGCGGGCAGATCCGCTTGCCTCTCACCGAGAAATTCGTATAGAGTGCTCTGACTCCGAACTTGGCCGTTTTCCAACACCACCACGCTGTTCACAAGTTCGCGTACTTCGTCGAGCCGGTGAGAGCTGAGGATCAGCGTGGCCTCCCGCATTCTCTCCCGCAGCATCTCATAGAACCGGCCTTGGCTTTCTGGGTCTAAGCTTGCAGTCGGTTCATCGAGGACTAACAGGCGAGCACGTGGCGCGAGCGCCAGCGTCAGGCTTAGCTTTTGCTTCATCCCGCCGGAGAGCTCTTTCACCGGCTTCCCAGCAACCGCCTTCAGATCGAGGTTCAAACGTTCGGCGCAGCGCTCAATCTCGCCATGCCGGAGATCACGAATGAGCCGTACCGCCTTGACCAACTCACCCACGGTGGAGCTGAACTGCGGCGGACTCTGCGGTACGTAGGCCAGTTGTGAGCCCAGCAGATTCCGGTCGCGATAAGCATCACGGCCGCCCACCAAGATTTCGCCTCCAGTTCGCACCATTCCCAGCAACGCACGGATCAGCGTTGACTTGCCTGATCCGTTCGGGCCAACCAGGGCGATCTTCGAACCTGAGGCGAGGCTTAAGCTGATGCCGCGCAAGGCGGCTACCGGCCCGTAGTTCTTGGTCACGTTGCGCAGTTCGATTCTCACTGGTTGTCTCCTCGGACGGCCGGCGGCTTCATGCGCGGGCTGGAATCGCGAAGCATCAATCGGGGCTGCAAGTACGGAAACACCTTACTTGAGAATTCCATCAGACTCATGGCGGGCGATCCCCGGAAGAAGGCGAGCGCGGGATAGTGATCCACGAGTTCGGTAGAAAAGCTGCGAAGTTCATAGGGCACGTCGCCCACGCCGTCGTGATTCAGGTCGTAGCCCTGGTAGTCGTCAAAATAATTCCGGTTCCACTCCACTCCCAGGGCGTCGCCGTTGCCCTCGACGGCAGCCACCGCCTGGTTCTCTCGAAAACTGTTGCCGGTGAATCGGGTGTTCGATTCGCTGGCGTGAAAGACAACTCCCGCGTGGTTCAGAGCCACCACGTTACCGCTGAAGTTGTTGCGCGCGGATATCGAAGCCGGCGAGGCATCGAGGTAGATACCCGTATTGTCGTGGACGATGAGGTTGTTCTCAACAAGCAAGCCGTCGCTATCCTTCACTCCCATCCCCATGCCCTCGTATTGGGCTGAATCTTTGATCGTGTTGCCGTGCATCACGATGTTGTGAGCGTACATGGCGAAAATGCCCACCACATCGCCCTGGTAACGGTTTCCCACCACCTCTTGCGTGTCGCTGTACATGAAATGAGTACCGTAGCGTCCGCCGTAAACCTGGTTGTGGAGCACGCGGTCATGAGACGAGTACCAGATGATGATGTCGCGGCAACCGCTTATACGATTACCCTCGACGGTGGAGTCGCGAGTCTCCCAAAGGCGGACCGCGTCGCCGCGTAAGCCCAAAGGCTTTTGGAGATCTCCGGCCAGTTCGTTACCGCCAAAGGTCACGTCGGCAGACTTCTCGGCAGTGAGCCCAAACAAGGCGCCTTGCAGCCGCAGGTCCCGGATTAAGACGTGACTGCTGCCCGTCACCTTCAGCGCCGAGTCATTTAAGTCGAACCTGTTCCCGCTGCCTCGAATGGTGAAGCCGAAGAGCTGAACGTGGTCGGCGCGGACAGTGATCGTCGACCCCTTTCCATTCGACTGAATCACTGCCGTGTGCTCGCCCCAAAGCGTGAGCGATCTGGAAATCGTCACCGGACCTTGATAAACACCCGAAGGTAAGCATAGGGCGCTGCCGGACGGTACGCCATCAATGGCTTGCTGTAGGCCCCCTCCCGGCAGAGCATTTTGGCAGTTCGCGGGCCGTGGGGTAGTCCATGACCGGCCGGCTGGCATTGCATCCTGCCGGATCACCGGCCTCCTGCCGTAGCTGGCCGCCATCCCGGCCAGGAGAACGAGCCCGGACCAAAACCAACTCGTTCTCCATGGTTGCGGGCGATTGGGTTTACTTTCCGCCATGTGCGCGTCCTCGCAACCCGCAGGTGTTCGCAGCCTGGAGGGCGCCACCCTTCGGCTTCACCAGCAAGTACCCGGTCATTTCCAGGTGTAAGGCCGAGCAGAATTCGCTGCAATAGAAGGGAAACGTTCCGGCACGGTCCGCTACGAAAGTCACGGTGTTGGTCTTGCCCGGCTCCAGG
>JASHYZ010000521.1 GCA_030042795.1 Terriglobia bacterium
TTGATAGCGCCGAAGCCGTGGTGCGGCGCCTTGCTGGCGATGGCCTGTCCACGATCGTGAACGAAACGGTGGACGTGAATGACGGCGGTGTGTCAGGCGTTGCCCTCGGCGACGTGGTCGAGTTCGCTCCCGGCGACACGCCACGCTGTGTGGAGAAACCGGGGACGCTCAGTCTGCCGCGCACTATTGCGTTTGCGATGTTACAGCGCGTCTACGGTTTTGCGCCGATCCTTCCCGCGGGCCGTTGGAGAGTCGAGTTCAGTATTCATCCGCTGCCGCGCGGATATCGGCAGGCTCATACGATTCTGTGGGAAGCCGAACGCGAGAGGGCGATGCAGCGGGCGCCGCGCGTCCGCTGGCCGAACCATTTCAGCCGATTCCTGGGTGACAAGGCATTTGGGTTGCTTCTGGCGGATTGCTTCGGCTTTCCGGTGCCGTCGACCACGGTGATCTGCCGAAACGTTGCGCCATTCACGTTCGGACGAAGTGCGGGGACCAGCGAGACTTGGATTCGAACCTGCCCCAAAGAGCCAGTGCCTGGAAAATTCGTCACCCTCCGCGGTTGGACCGACCCGTTCAAGCTGCTTGAGCAGGAGGACCCGGGAGCGACGGAGCTTGTGTCCGTTTTGTCACAAGAGGGCGTGCGAGCGGTTTTTTCGGGCGCGTCGATAGGGTCTGACGAAGAAGGGCCCATTGTGGAGGGCGTGGAAGGAATCGGCTCAGAGTTCATGCTGGGCCGACAGGGCTTGCAGCCCCTCCCGTCAGGGACAGTCGAAGCCGTCAGAAACCTGCTTGAAAACGCCATCCGGACAGTGGGCGGTCCGCTCAAGATCGAATGGGCGCACGACGGAGAGGTTGTCTGGATTCTGCAAATGCAACAGATCGAAAGCAGAACGCACGACTCTATCGTGGTTCCCGGCGGAGAAGGAATTCAGTTCAGACGATTTGACGTAACGGGCGGCCTGGACCAATTTCGAGAATTTGTTGCGGACGCGAAGGCTGAGGGTGCCGGCGTCGTCGTCGTCGGGTCCGTCGGAATCACCAGTCACTTTGGCGACATTTTGCGGCGAGCCGGTGTTCCTTCTCGAATCGAAGCTCATCGTTGATCCGGGTAGGCCGCATCCCTGGAAAACACCGTGCAATCGCAAGGGAGGCGTCCAGGACAAACACCGCCGTCAGAAGTGGTGTCGCTCGTACAGGAACTGGCGTGTAATCGGCTCTCCCAGGGAGAGATCGTATTTTTCAAGCATCCGCCGCACAGCTTCCTCACGAGCCTCTGGTCCGGCCGTTTTGGTGCCGGCCGTCTGAAGAGCCGCCTCTTCAGCAAGAGACAAGAGGTACTCTTCCAGTCCCATCCCGCTAGCCTGGGCCTGTGAAGGAAGTCCTTCCTCCAGTTCCGGTTTCAAATGGAGTGTGACGGTCATCGCTTTCCTCGAATCCACGCACTGCCATTGTAGCACTACGCCCAGCATTGGGAAGCCTTGTAGTCATCGCATGTCATACCTTAAGGCCCGGCCCCGAGAGGGGCCGACGATGAATAGCCGTAGGTGGCAACCTACGGACAAAGTTCGCAATGCGACTTGCGCAACCCTGAAGGGGTTGACGCGTGTGAGAGATTGTGCGACCCCTCCGGGGTCGTCGCCGTTTGGGATGGGCCTCTTTTCCGTAGGTTAGCACCTACGGCTATTCAAGGTGTTGCCCTTCAGGCAACAAGCGCGGTCAGCTTAGCCCTTGTGGGCCATGTCGCGCAAAGTCTGTGCATTTCAGGCTCTGCAGTAGTCCCGTTGACGGCCAGCTCTTTAAGGATGCCACGTGTATACCGGGTACTCTCGGGATCGCCCAGGAAACACTCTTAATGCGTGTTGGCGCTCATCGCCTTGAGATCAGCAGCAATTTTCTCGGAGGCTGCATCTTGTTTGCTGAGATCGGTCCCGAACCTAGTGCCCTCCTCGTACTCGCGCTCCGCGTCCTGCCACTCCTTTTGGAATTGGCTCACCATCTTCTCTCCCGCCGCGTTTGCGCCGGCCGTGTCGCCGCAGCCGACCTTCGCGTCAAGGATCGCTTTCCTCAGCTTGAGCGCGTACAGTTCCGCCAGATCGAAGTGTCCTTGCTCGTGCCTCAGCAACTCAGGGGTCTTGCCGTCCGGCTTCACCCAGGAGCCACCGACGGGGTGGCGCATACATGCCGTCGTTTGGCATGTATGCGGATACTTCGAGCTGTTGGTCAATGTTGGGAAACTGTCCGTGCGCGCAGACATCACAATTCGATGTCTGCGCCACCCGACGTGGGATCCAAAGAAATCGAAAAACCACAGGGCCGAAAGCGGGCCCTGCGCTACCAATGCCAAGGAACCGGAGCCAAGCGGAACCTCGTCGTGGTCTTTGTTCGGCTAGGCTATTTCCATATGGACAAGAGAAACCGCAAAATTTGTGGAATGCGAAACTCTGCGCTAGGTCGCTAACCTAAGCTCATCAGGAAAGCCTCGTAGTTGTTGCACGCTGTGACTTGAGGCCCGGCCCCGAGAGGGGCCGACGCTGAGTAGCCGTAGGTGGCAACCTACGGACAAAGATTCTAAACCTGAGTGCGCAACCCTGAAAGGGTTGACGCGCGGGGTCCCGACTATCATTCGAGGAGCCGTAGGCGACGAGGAATCTCGCATTTCCTTTAGTTTCAGAGCGAGATTCCTCCGCCTCACAAGTCTCGGCGTCGGAATGACACGGTTCCGCAGGTTTTTCAACAAACTGCTAAATGTCGCCCAGAAGCTGCAGGTAGTGCTGACGAAGGCAAAGGCTTAAGCGGCAGTCTCTTCACGCGCGAGGCGTTTTGCTTCCACTCGCAAACAGCGCGTCGTTAAGCTCAGCGGCTGATTCCGGATCAAGGTACACGGTCACGTCGGGATGCGTCCTGAAAATCGTGGCCGGGCAAGCGGTGGAAATGGGCTCTTCGAGAGTGCGCTTGACGATTCGCGCCTTTCGGCTTCCAGGCACGGACGCGATCAGTTTGGGGACCCTCAGCAGTGTAGGAATCGTCAAGGTCATGGCCCGGGGCGGGACCTCGTCGACGCTGGAGAACCATCCCTCAGCGACTTGCTGCTGACGGCAGGCAGTGTCGAGCGACACGATCTTCATGTCGAGAGGATCCGAGAAGTCCGCCTCGGCAGGATCATTGAACGCCAGGTGGCCGTTCTCGCCGATCCCGAGCAAGCATAACTGCGGTCCACGGGATCGCAGCGCAGCGGCGTACTCGCGGCACATCGATTCGGGATCGGGCACGGTTCCGTCAATCTCGTGGAACTCGGCGAGCGGCACGCGGGACGTCAGATTCTCACGAAGGTAGCGGCGAAACGAAGCCGGATGATCCGCCGGCAAGCCCACATACTCGTCCATGTGAAAGCCGGCCACGTGATCCCAAGGAAGGCCGGGAATTGCGGTCAGCGCGTGCAAAGTCTCAAGCTGCGAGGCACCTGTGGCGAAGATCACGCCGACTATGGCCCGCTGCTTCGCTAATTGACGCAGGGATTCTGCTGCCGCGCGAGCGGCCGCCTCACCAGCGGCTTTGCGGCTGGGGTGAACCTCAATCTTGAGGTTCTCTACTTGGAAGCGTCTAGGTTCAGTCATTGACGTTCACCACTCCGTTCTCGCTGCGAAACAAGAGCATGCCGCAGCGTCTGACGTGTCAAAGCGACTTCTCACGGGGAGGCCATAGAAGTTGGATTCCCGATCGCATCTGCGGGCCTAATCAGCAGCAGCACGGCGGCAGTGGCGAAAAGGGGAAGAAGTCCCGCCGCTAGAAACGCCGGTCCGTACGAGAACCGGTCCACGATCAGCCCCACGGCTAATGTGAAGCCCGTGCCCGCAAAGCCGGCGGCGAATCCGCTCAACCCCGTAACGGAGGCTACCACATCGTGCGGGAAGAGGTCGGAGGGAAACGTGAGGCCCATTGTGGACCAGCTCGCGTACCCCCACAACGCAAAACAAATGAGCGCCAGTGCCCAATAGACATTGTGCACGCGCGCGGCCGGGATGCCCGCCAGAACCGGAAGGCAACTGACTACGCACACCCACTTGCGAGCGCGGATCACAGGCATGCCGTGCCGGATCAGATATCCGGAAATCAGCCCTCCCGTGAAATTGCCGATGTCGGCCGCCACAAAGGGAATCCAAGCGAAAAGGGCGATCCGCTTCAAGCCGAATCCTCGTGCGTCGCTGAGGTATTGCGGAAGCCAGAAGACATAGAACCACCAAATTGGATCGGTGAGCGACCGCCCCAGAACGATGCCCCAGACGTTCGGATTTCCAGCCAGTTGCAGCCATCGTGCAATACCACGCTGATCGGAAATAAGCGCCGCATCGCGCCCGGCATTGATGAGGGCGACTTCCCCTGCGGTCACTCGGGGATGGCGGTCGAGCGGATGATAGACGAAGAGCCAGACAGCCACCCAGACCAAGCCGAGCAATCCGGCGGCGGTGAAGGCCCAATGCCAGCCTGCCGCCAGCGCGATCAAAGGAATGGTGATAGCAGCCAAGGCCCCACCCACGCTCGAGCCACTGTCGAATATCGCAACCGCAAGGCCGCGCTCCTGGCGCGGAAACCACTCCGCCACAGTCTTGCTGGCGCCCGGCCAGTTGAAGCCTTCGCCGATTCCCAGCATGAAGCGGAAAAAAGCGAAGCCGGCAACGGAGCTGGCGAGCCCTGTGAGCATGTTCATTACAGACCACCAGGCCGCTGCCATGGCCAGACCCACACGAGTTCCAACCGCATCAAGAAAGATGCCGCCCAACAGCCAGGTGACTGCGTAAGAGATCTGAAAGGCGCCCAAAATTCTGGCAAGGTCCGTGTGGCTGAGATGGTACTGGCTGGTGATAAGCGGC
>JASHYZ010000522.1 GCA_030042795.1 Terriglobia bacterium
ACAGGACGTCAACGCGCGAACCGAACTTGATGAGGCCCACGCGTTCCCCGCGCTGCAGAGAGTTACCCACGCGCTTCCAGAATACGATACGGCGCGCGAGGAGGCCAGCGATTTGCCGGACTACCACCGGTCCCGCTGCGCTCTCCAGCGTGAAGACGTTCTGCTCATTCTCAGCCGAGGCGCGTTCGCTGCTCGCAATTCCGAAGCGACCCTTTTGATATACCACCTCGCAAACGGTTCCCGCCACGGGCGCGCGGTTCACGTGCACATCGACGGGCGACATGAAGATGCTGATGCGGCGTACGTGTCGGCCGGCGAAGGTTTCTTCGGCGATCTGTACCACGCGGCCGTCTGCCGGCGAAACGATTGCGGAAGGGTCTGCGGGCGGAGTACGCTCGGGGTCACGGAAAAAATTAAGAATGAAAAGGGTGAGAATCAAGAAAGGAACCGCCGCCTTGTACACATGGAGGTAAAGCGCTCCGCCTGCGATCAGAGCGAGCGGCAATCCGTACCAATAGCCTTCTTTGACCATAAGGGCGGTCACTCGGCGTCACCGCGTGGCCGCCCCGCACGCTGGGAGCGGTTCGCGCTGCGACTGACGACGGTCTACCGTCCTTCTACATTACGCTGTTCCTGTCTTGTGGACGAGCGTCTCCATTTCGTCTTTGAGCCTCAGCTTCAATTTCTTCAGCCGGGTCTCTTCCAGTTGTTCCTGTTCGGTAAGGTATCGCCGTGAAGCCAGTTGATCAAGCTGGGCGGCGTAGTGGGCATGTTGTTCAGAGAGATGCTGGTACTCAGGGCTGTTGGCCATCAATTGCGTCCGGATGACCCCGGTCGGGATGCTCATGGGTGGATCACCTCCAAGATTTAACGTTCCCTTCTCCTGCCTGTAACCTAGCACAGCGTTTCGCCGGCTTCAAGGGGTTATGCGGGATTATAACGTGCACCCTGAATGGTGTGCGAAGGCGGCGGGAGATCAAAGTAGCTCGCCATGGGGAGGGGCGCGGCCGGTAGAACCGGCACATCCCGGCCGCGCCTCGTTGGGTTCCGCCCAGGGTCTCAGATGCCTGACGATCACGCGCCGAGGGGATGGAATGGGGGGGCATTCCTATTGGCGGCGCGCCATTCATCAGGGCGATTCGAGCCCGTCACGGCATTGAACCCGATACTGCATGTAAAGTTGATACTACCGACGTTATTTAATGTCAAGTAAAATCTTTTCGACTTTTGGGGCATGGAATACAAGCTTGCTTTAGGCCCGGCCCGGCGCCCGTGGGGGCGCTGGTATACTGTGCGCCTAGCGTCCCAACTGGGGACAGGAGACCCTCATGCCGGCAGCCCGAGGTGCAGAGCGGCGGCGCGCACCGCGCCGCAAGGTCGCCAGTTCTTTGACCTTCATCGTCGATTCCGACCGTGATCAGATTGCCAATCGCGCCTTTGCCGTTGACCTCTCGGATCTCGGAGCGAGAATCCGTGCGGGCGTGCGGCTGGAGCCTGGCCAGTTGATCACGGTGGTTCCGAGCGAAGGCGCCGCGGAAGGGATCCCAAGCCAGGTCATCTGGGTAACCGCGGGCGCTACCACCGGCGAGGCAGGAATCGCGTTTCTTGAACCTCTCGCCGCCGGCGCCCAGCCTTAAGATCGGCCCCCAAACGCGCGCGATCAGCACGCTGGGCGCCGGCACTTCGCCGGTGCTCGCACTTCCCCGAACATCGAGAAGATGACACACCATGACTCCAGTCATGTGCCGGAGCGGTCTCATTTTCGCTTGTCCGCCGCGCCATCGAGGGATAGCATAACTTGTTATCGAAATACTCTATCGTCTCTATCTAAGGAGGCTTAGTCCGTGAAAAATCGAAAGTTTTCCCGCCGCAGCTTCATGGAACGCACAGTGAGCACCGTGGGTGCCACTTTGGCCGCTCGCACATTCCTGTTGGAAGGAAGCACAGCAGAAGCGGTCCCGCTGCCCTCAGGCAAACCTGCACCCAGTGACACCGTTCGCTTTGGAATGATCGGTGTCGGCATGCGGGGCGCGGGTCTGCTGGGCACCTCCATCAAGCTGCCCGGCGTGCAGTGTGCGGCAGCGTGCGATCTTTACGAGGGGCGCCAAACACTGGCCAAGCAGATCCTCAAGGATGACACGCCCATCACCGCGCGGTACCAGGACCTGCTCGATAACAAGGAGATCGACTGCATCGTCGCCGCGGTGCCTGACCACTGGCACAAACAGCTCATCGTAGACGCCTGCGCGGCCGGCAAGGACATCTACTGCGAAAAGCCCATGACGCACACCGTGGAGGAGGGATTCGAGATCATCGACGCGGCGGGCAAGTACAACCGTATTGTGCAGATCGGCAGCCAGGAACCGAGCTCCATCGTATACGCGAAAGCCAAGGAGATGCTCGCCGCCGGCGCCATCGGCAAGCCCTGCCTGGTGGAAGCCACCATGGGACGCAATGACCACTGCGGCGCCTGGTGGTACAGCATCCCGCCCGATCTTTCGCCGCAAACAGTGGATTGGAATACGTGGCTGGGCTCAGCGCCCAAGCGGGCGTTCGACGCTGTGCGATGGACGCGCTGGCGCTGCTTCCAGGACTACGGCGAGGGCATCCCCGGCGATCTCTGCATCCACCATCTCACTGGCATCCACTATGTCATGGGCATCACAGCGCCGCCCAAGCGAGCCTTCAGCCAGGGCGGCCTTTACCGTTGGCACGACGGGCGCGACGTGCCCGACGTGCTAACCACCGTCTACGATTACGGGGACTTCAGTTGTACCCTGCGCGTGACCCTCAACACCGAAACTGAAAACGGCTTCCGTTTCATGGGCGAGCACGGAATCCTTGAAATTCACGGTGTGGAAAATCCCACCGCACTCAGCCTGAAGGCGCAGGACGGCCTCGACCATAGTCCTTGCACGCCGGCCTGGCCCAGTCCCATGCGGCAGGAATACGCCAAGAAATGGGAGGCTGAACACAAAGCGGAGGCTGACCCGCCAGCCCGGAAATCGGACGAAGTCACCAGCTTCAAGGCTCCGGCGCTCTACGACGACACCCGTGAACATCTGGCCAATTTCTTCGAGTCGGTCAAGACGCGTAAGCCCTCCGTTGAGGACGAGCACTTCGGCAACAACGCCGCCATCGCCATCCACATGGCCAACTACTCGTATTTCAACGGAACACCCGCCTGCTGGGATACGGAGGCCAGGCAGATCAAAGGCTGACGGTATCTTTCGGGGCTGGTGGTGTCATTGCGACGGGGTGGCGCATACATGCCGTCGTTTGGCATGTATGTCCCTTAGCAGGTTGTTGAAAAACCCGTCCCGACTGTCATTCGAGGAGCTGCCAGCGACGAGGAATCTCGTATTTCCTTTAGTTTCAGAGCAAGATTCCTCGCGAAGTTTAGGCAAAAATATACTTGACACACAAATTCCATTTTGATACGATTTGGGCATGGAGACGCCCATGAAACTCCCCGAGACTTTGAAAGAAGCGATTGAGTTTTTTGCCGATCCGGGACAGGCATTTGCCTACGCTGTGATGATGCGCTGGCCTGACGGGAAAATTATTTGTCCACGTTGCGGTTCTGACCGGCACTCTTTCATCAAGACGCGCCGGATTTGGTACTGCAATCCGTGCAAGAAGCAATTCACTCTGAAGATCGGGACGATATTCGAGGATTCCCCTATCGGCATGGATAAGTGGATGATTGCCGTTTGGATGATCGTTGGCTGCAAGAATGGAATCAGCAGCTACGAACTTGCACGAGACATCGGCGTGACACAAAAGACGGCTTGGTTCATGCTGCATCGAATCCGCAAGGCGTTGCAAACCGGCACGTTTGTCAAATTGGGCGGAGGCGGTAAGGAAGTTGAGGTCGATGAAACCTTCATCGGCGGCAAGGCGCGCAACATGCACGTTGGAAAGCGCAACGCTACAAAGGTGGGCCGACGCGGGGGTATGGCCGGAAAGGTTGCTGTATTGGGACTCTTGGAACGACATGGCGAGATTCGCTTGAAGATTGTTCCGAATGTTCGCCGCCACAACTTGGAACCTGTAGTACGTGAGAATGTGGCGAATGGCACGTCTGTCTACACTGACGCGCTCAAGTCTTATGATCGACTGGACTATCTTTCGGATTACACTCACCACGTCATAGATCACGCTGAGGCATACGCCAAGGGTAACGTTCACACGAACGGCCTTGAGAACTTCTGGAGCCTCCTGAAGCGAGGCATCAAGGGAACCTACGTCAGTGTTGAGCCGTTCCATCTTTATCGCTACCTTGATGAACAAGCTTTCCGCTACAACAATCGGAAAGACCTCGACAACGCTGATAGATTCGCTCTGGCCATGTCGCAAGTGGCTGGCAAGCGTCTGACATACGCCGAATTGACCGGCAAGGAAGATGGCCAGCTACATCAGTAAGCGCCAAGGGCGTGGCAGGCATAAAGCCTAGCCATCTAGCCTCTTGGCTTGCGCGGTTTGTAAATCTTCTGCTTTACTTCGTCTTTGACTTCGGCTTTAGGAACACGGAATAGTGCCTTCATGGTTCGCTCGAACTTCTCGCGCGCCATCTTCGGGCCTTCCTGACGCTTGGCCTTCATGCCTACAGAGTACAACAAAGATGTTGAATTGGGCGTTGCCAGAGTCATCGTCGCTACAATTGTCTTGGGAGCTTCCATTTCGATTCCTCTTTGGTATTGGTCCGAGAGCCGATATGAACAAGCCGAATTAAGTAACTGCTGCAAAGAAGAAACCGCATCCCACGAAAAAACACGAGAGACCAAAGAACAAACCTCGGCCTTTGCACCATCGGGGATCGAGAATTGCAATGATAGTTCCAAACAAGGAAAAGATTGCACCAAACAAGAACCGCCAAAGGGGTATCGTTTCCTCCATGATCCCATTGGCGTTCAATGGGTATTGGTTTTTGTCGGGTTGCTGACCGCATCTGCTGTCATATGGCAGGCTCACGAAAGCAAAAAGTCCTCCGATGCGGCAAGAATCTCTGCCGACGCTGCTGCCATAAATTCTCAAACCTTGATTAATTCCGAACGCGCTTGGGTAATGGTTCAGATCGACTGGTGTGGAACCGAAAGAAAAAGCAATCTGGCCGTCACTGGAGAGGGTACAGAATCCACGACGGCCATTCGCATTTCGTTCGGACTTAGGAACGATGGAAAGTCTCCGGCCTGGATTCTGGAACAACGCGCTCGAATGTCCATTGTCGATGTCATTCCCAATCAGCCACAGTTTGGTCCTTTGGCAAGTAATGAAAGCGAGTTTCTGGAGATTTGGACCAACCCAATGGTGGTCGGAGAGGAGCGAGTCGAAGACACCACTATTTATTGCAAAGGCAAATACATTCCCAATTCTGGGCCGAAAGGAAGCCTGATTGTTTATGGTTACGTCAAGTATAGAGACATCTTCCAGCAAGAGAGGTACACAGGATTCGGCTTCGTTCTCGCAAACGGATACTCTTTCAAGAGAATTCCGAGCGTCAAGGCGGTTGAGAGCTACAACCGGTTTACCTAGCAAACACATGCCTGTCACTACCACAAGTATTACATTAAGCGCTTTGTGTGTCAAGTATATTTTTGCCGAAGTTTACCCTGAGCTCCTTCGCTGCGCTCAGAGCCTGTCCTGAGCAACGCGAAGGAACCATTCGCAGCGGAGGAGCGAACGGGCTCGGAATGACACGTTCCCGAACATTGTTCCGTACCCACCTAGCATTTTCGAGCCTGTGCCACCCGGCCCTTCAGATTCAAAAATCAACTACAATCTCCTGGCTGACCCGCCAGCTTGAGGGCTTCGCCGGGTAGTGGGTCACTTTGAATTCTCTCCAACATTCCGTTACCGGTCATTCCCGCGCAAGCGGGAATCCAGGCTGTAAGGCGCGCGCTCCGATGCGGATTCCCGCCTCCGCGGGAATGACAAGGGGGAACATGCCGAGAAAGAATTGAGACTGACCCACTACCCTTCGCCGCCTTGCATTCCCATTACATTGTAGGTACATTGATGTGGGGCAACCTGTGCTTCGTTTCGAATGGGACGAGCGGAAGAATAGGCAGAACAAACAAGGGCATGGCATCTCCTTCGAGGAGGCCCAGAGCGTATTTTTCGATAACCGCGCGCTCCTGATTGCCGATCCCGACCATTCGGAGCACGAAGACCGATTCGTGCTTCTCGGGTTAAGCAGCAGGTTACGAACGCTGGTGGTGTGCCATTGCTACCGTCAAGATGGCGATGTGATTCGACTCATCTCGGCTCGCCGGGCCAACCGGCAGGAACGAGGGCTCTATGAGAACAGGTGGAAAACATGAGAAAACACTATGATTTCTCTGACGCAAAACGGAATCCTTATGCTCGGCGCCTGAAGCAGCAAGTGACCATTCGCATTGACCGGGACACCATCAACTACTTCCGGCGTCTTGCAGAGGAAACCGGCATTCGCTACCAAACTCTAATTAACCTTTATCTGAGAGAATGCGCCGCGAATGGCAAGAGGCTCTCCAACACGTGGGTTGCTGCTCGCCAGCCCGCGGCCTGAATGCGAAACCGCTTGTAGACCTCGCTGTGGCGCCAACTGGCCGCTCTGAAGTTCCGCCAGACGAATCTGGCCCTGCTTACCAGATGGTTTTGACGCTTGACAAACGAATTCGGCCATCGCGGCTCAGTACAGGTACGTTGTAGAAAAGTGCGGTCGCGGCGATTACCCGGTCGGGGAGGTCAGGGAGATTCTGGCGGGGGACTTCCGCCATTTTCATGGCAACGTGAGCGTCGAGAGAACCGTACTGCAGAACAGCCTTGGGATTTGCAGTTGCGCCGTCAAGGTCCCGTAATGCAGTGGCCGGAATTCTTCCCTTCTCGACAAGGTAGATCATTTCGGCGACGCTATTGAGTCTCGCATAATATAGTGCAACCAGACGGCCCCACCTGGCATCTATGTCAGCATGGGAAACCCCAAGGGAGTCCGTCGAGACTTTAAAGCTTTGGAGCGTCGCCGGCCTGCGGGCGGCGCGTTTGCTGGATCAAGGGCTGAGCGAGTCGGAAGTGGCCCGCCGGGTGAAGGTGAGTCACACCAGCGTGAA
>JASHYZ010000523.1 GCA_030042795.1 Terriglobia bacterium
GCGCTGGGGCCTTTCGACCCGCCAGTTATTCCTGGCGCAGCGCCGACATGGGATCGACAGTGGCGGCGCGCTGCGCAGGGAAATAGGTAGCTAGGAATGCCGCCGCGCCCAGAACAGCGCACACGATAGAGAAAGTGGTCAAGTCCGTCGGCTTGGTTCCATACAGGAGCGTTCCGAGTACGCGCGTGACGACCAACGCACCGGCCAGGCCGATCGCCATGCCTGATGCTGCCATGCGCAATCCGGTTCCCACCACCATTCGCAGCACGTCACTCCGCTCCGCGCCCAGCGCCATGCGCACGCCGATTTCGTGCGTCCTCCGCGCTACCGAATAGGACATCACGCCGTAGATCCCGACCACCGCGATAAGCAGAGCCAGAGTGGCAAAGGCGCCCAGCACGGTCGCCCGGTCGTGGCGCTCGGTCAACGACTCCGAAATCCGGTGCTCCAACAGATCTACATCGAAAAGCGGCTGGCTGGCATCGATTGACTGCGCCACCTTCCGAATGGGGGCGGCCAGGGCAGAGGGATCGCTGGTTCCGCGCACCAGGATGGTGATCCAGGGCGAAGGCGATTGCTCGAAGGGCAGGAACATCTCAGGCCAGGCTTTGTCATCGAGCGAGCGGTGACGGATGTCAGCTACAACGCCGACCACGGTCACCGCTGAGTTAATTCGGTGGCCAAGCGGATTTCGCCCCGGAAATAAATCCCGCGCCAGCGTCTGGTTTAAGATCGCAACAGGGGCGCCTTTGCTCCCATCGCGCGCGTCAAAGAAGCGTCCTGACACCAGTGGAATTCCCAGCGCTTGGAAATAATTCGTGCTGACGGAACAGATCGAGACGATGTCGTCCAATTTCGGGCCATCATCCGGGCGCATTCCCGACTCGATTGCGCTGAACTGTGTCATTGGGGGCGAACTCGTTACTGCCGCGTAGCGGACGCCTGGTAGTTGTTGAATCCCGGCGAGCATGCGCTCGAAAAACTCCACCTGCCGCTCAGGACCGTAAGCTTGAACTGGCCGCAGCATCGACGTGGCCATCAGGACGTTATGGGCGTCGTAACCCGGCCGCGTTGAAGCCAGCATCAGAAAACTACGGATCATCAGGCCTGCTCCTGCCAGCAGCACCAGCGAAAGCGCCACCTGGCCTACTGCCAGCAGGCCTTGCAGGCGTCCGCCCGAATGAATACCTGTCTCCTTCAGCCCCGAGTTCACATCGACACGCGACGCCATCAGCGCCGGCGCCAGTCCGAAGAGCAGTCCTGCGCCGAAGGAGCAACCGGCTGTGAACGCAAGCACGCGCCAGTCAATGGGGATCCCCTGTGGCAGTGATTTGGGCATCAAAAACTTCACTGCGCTCCTCCCCCATAGCAGCAGCGTGATGCCGAGCGAGCCGCCCGCTGCTCCCAACAGCAGGCTCTCGAACAAGAGCATGCGAACAATGTCCCATCTGCCGGCCCCGATGGCAGTTCGCATAGCAATCTCTTTGCGGCGTGCCACGGCTCGCGCCAGGAAGAGATTGGCGACGTTGCCGCAGGCGATCAACAGCAGAAAAGCAACCGCGCCCATCAGGACGAACGCCGACGTTTGCGAATCGGCTGTCAAATACTTCTGCAGCGAAATCACCTGGACTCTGGCTGCCGCATGATAGCTTGACCAGGGCGCGGGATATTGAGCCTCCATTCCCCGCGCGATTCGTTCGAGCTCGCCGCGCGCCTGGTCCAGCGTCACTCCAGGCTTGAGCCTGCCGATCACGCGCACCGAGTCCGGATTACCGCTGGGCATAGCACCGACGGCCGGGACGCCGTCCGGCAGCCACACCGCGACGTCGGTGCCATCGGGATAGAAGAAGCCCGCAGGCATCACGCCGACAATCGTGAACGGCTTCGCGTCCAGCGTGACGCTCTTGCCCACCGCGCCTGGGTCCGCTTGGAGGTAGTTCCGCCACAGCGCGTCGCTCACGATTGCTACGGGGCTGCTGGGCGACGTTGTCTTGGGATCGAAGCCGGCGCCCAGGCGCGGCTCAATTCCTGCCATGGCAAAGAACCCTGGCGTTACACGGGCCACTTGAACGCGCTCCGCCGGCCGGTTCAAGCCCGTCAAGTTGAGGCCGAAAGTGGGCCCCATCGCCTCCAGGCATTCGAATGTCGCGCCGTGCTCCTTCCAGGCAGCATAGTCGGGCGCCGGCACCATCGAGTGGACCGTAGACCCTCGCCAGTGAGCGTAAGAGGGTGAGTTCGGGAAGAGCTCCGTGGCCCAAACCAGACGGCTGGCATCACGATACGAAAGCGGCCGCACGAAAACTGCATTCACCACACTGAAGATCAGCGAGTTGGCGCCGATCCCGAGCGCAAGGGTGATGAGTGCCGCGACTGTGAACTCAGGAGTGCGCCGCAGCCGGCCTAAAGCGTGCCGAAGCTCATAAAGTGTTTTTTCCATAGTCATCACCAGAGATCAAAGGCCCAACCCAGGACGCCAAGATGCTTGCGCGGTACTCAAGCCTCCGCCTGGGTGTCACGAGCGCGCAATTGACTCCCGCCCAAGCCCGAGTCTAACCTAATAATCGAAGCCAATGGACATATTTGAAGAGATCGCACGCCTCCGCAAAGAAGGCCGGAAGGCGGCGCTGGCCACGATCATCAGCGTGCAGGGATCGGTACCGAGCTATGAGACCTCGAAGCTTTTGATTCGCGATGATGGCTCCATCGTGGGCACGGTCGGCGGCGGATGTGTGGAGGCGGACGTTTGGTCGGCAGCACAAGATGTGATGCGCGAAGAGAAGCCGCGCCGTCTGCACTTTAACCTCAACGAGAATCCAGATGTTGACCAGGGACTGGTTTGCGGCGGCTCGCTCGACATTTTCATTGAGCCCATTCTGGCCACGCCCACCCTCTACCTGTTTGGAGGAGGGCA
>JASHYZ010000524.1 GCA_030042795.1 Terriglobia bacterium
GGAGATGAGTTGTGCGAAGCCAATTTGACTTACATTTCCCACCGCTCCAATTACAGTGCAGATGAGATAGAACTGCCCAATCGCCGGCGTTAGGAATCCCAGAGCAGCGATGGCCGCACCGAACGCAGCCATGCAAAGGATCAGCAGTCGGCGCGGACCATACCGATCGAGCCAGCGCCCAGCCAGAGGGGAGAAGATCGCGGCGGCCAGCGCGCTCAGCGCGAAGCCTTCAGAAATGGCCTGCCGGTTCCAGCCAAATTGCGCTGAGAGCGGCTTTACGAACACGCTGAATGAATAGGCGTAGATCGAGAAGCCCACCATGATGCCGAGGTTGGCGGCCAGCGCCACCCGCCATCCGTAATAACGCAGGTCTCTTTCGTTTGTCTTCGGTCTGGCCGGCGGGGCTTCGACAGTAAGCACGTGCAAACCAAGTTTCGTCAGATCTCAGAACAGGAGCTTCAAGGCGAACTGAATCTCTCGCGGCGGCAAGGCGCTCTCCACCTGCCCAAACGTCGGCGAACTAATGTCGTGGTACGGCAAACCAAAGTTCACCCGGTTAAACAGGTTAAAGAACTCGCTGCGGAACTGAAGCGTCTTCGACTCGGTGAGCCTAAAATTCTTAAATACTGAGAAGTCGAACTGCCCAAGTCCGGCGGCCTGCGTCACGTTGCGTCCCGCGTTCCCGAACTGGCCGGCCTGCGTCACCGGATTAAGCCGCTGAAATGCGTCGATGTTGAACCACTCCTGCGCCGTCTTAGGCCCGTCGTTAGGATTCCCAATGAGGTCGGGCCGATTAGCTGAGAAGCCCGAAATCTCTTGTGCGCCGCCCAGGAGGGCCACGTCTGTCGAATCGTAGACCGTGAAAGGAGTCCCGGTGGAGAGAGTCAGAATACCATTGAGCTGCCAGTTACCGAAAGCCTGATGATAAAAGGCGGAAGCGCCACTGAGTGAGGGGAGCTGCCATTCGTAACTAAACACGAGGCGATGCCGTTGATCGAACAAGGACCGTCCGTACTCGGCCTCGAGGTCAAACGGGTCCTGAGCTAGATCGTTCTCTCCGGCAATGTCTTGTGAAGACCCACCCGTCATGTTGAACGACGAATTGTCATCGAGGGTCTTGGAATAAACGTAGGAAGCCAGGAATGACATGCCATGGCTCGCGCGCCGGCGCAAGCTGGCTTGAAGTCCGTTATAAGACGAGTTGACGATTCCGGACAAATAAGCCTCCGAGGTGTAGAGGCAATCAGACTCGGGCTCATTCAGCGTGCAGCCTGAGTACGGACGGCGCTGATCAAGGTTATCCTCGGTAGAACAAGGTTGGCTGCCGCACATGCCTGGGACGTAAATGGCGGGGTCCACTTCAATAAAACGTGGCAACTTAGTGCCTTTGGTGCCCACGTAAGCCATCTCCGCAATCCAGTTGCTCCCAATGGAACGCTGGACCGTGAAATTCCAATCCTGCGCGTAAGGCATACGCATATGCGGGTCGAGTGAGTCGAAGAGCAGTGGGTAATTGAAGCCGGGCGTTAAGGGATCAAGCCCTGCTGTCGGATCCACATAGTTGGGTGCCGAAACCTGGATGATCTTGAACCAAGGTGGGGCCGAGATGATGTCCTGCAAGGGGCCGCCCTGGCCGTTGTAGAAGGGATCATAGAAGATGCCATACGCCGAGCGTACGGCCCACTTGCCACTGCCGGTCGGGTCCCACGCCAGTCCGATGCGCGGCGCAAATCCACGGTAGTCTGTCTGGATCAGGCCGGCCGGTACGCCCGGGTCGCCGGGGTACAGCAGGCCCACCGGTGCGTCCGGCATAACCTTTGACTGCCTTCCCGGAATCCACAGAAACTGCTGGTTGTGAACTTCAGTAAACGGGTAGGTCAGTTCGTAACGCAATCCCGCATTGATGGTCAATCGGGAGGTTGGCTTGTAGCTATCCTGGATATATCCGTCGAAGCTGTTCCCTCTTAGTCCCCGAGGAAGGTAGCCTCCGCCTTGCAGAAAGACAACCGGCGCGCCTTCCAAGAAGCTGGCGAATGTGTTGCTGATCGGATACGTCGCGAACACAAAATACCCATTCGAGGCGATTCCCTGAACCGCATTGATCTGATCGTGGCGGTACCCACCGCCGAACTGAAGCTGGTGTTTACCCCGGATCCAGGTGAGAGAATCCGTGAGCGCCCAGGTGTTTTGGTAAGTGTTACGCGGGCCGGTGAGAGGGTTGCCAAGGTTTCCATAACCCGGAATATCGATGTAGGGCAGACCGTTTTGAGAGGGCAACGTAGTGGGGAAGTCAAATCCAACCGATGAAGGATCGGTATGGTTAAGACCTTGAACATCGAGGAACTTGTGACGCAGAAAAGAGGCCCGGGCGATGTTGACCAGCGTCGGCGCGAACGAGCGCGTCTCCTCGATCACCACATTTTGGGCGCGATCGTTCTCTTGCACCGGGAAGCCCGGTACCGTCGCTCCCGAGACCGCGAGGGGATCAAACTCTGACCCGTTCGAGAAGTTGTAGCGCACAAAGATGGAGTCTTGCGACGAAAAATAGTGATCGATGCGCGCGCCAAACTGGTCACGAGTGCTGCGCAGGTTCTGAGTGGCGACGAAAAGATTTGTACCGATGTTCGCAAGGGGGTAGTACTGCAGCAGGCTTTGCGAGATTGGATCGATGGAAGGCAGCTTGTTGCCAGGGTATGTCTCCCCGGTGGCCTCATTGACCAGAGGCAGGACCTGGCCCGACGTGGGATCGATCGTTTGCGAAAAGTCGCCCTGCCGCTCGAGCGTGGAAGGCACGGGCGACGTGAAAGTCTCCCCCTCTCGGTTGCGGAAGCCCTCGTAATAGCCGAAAAAGAAGGTCTTTTCGCGACGGATGGGGCCGCCGAGGGTGCCACCGAACTGGTTCTGCTTCAGGGTCGGAACATCTTGCGAAAAGAAGTTTCGCGCGTCCAAGACGTTGTTCCGCAGGAATTCCCAAACTGCTCCGTGGAACTCGTTCGATCCCGAACGGGTAACGATGTTGGTCGTGGAGCCGGCGCTGTGGCCGAATTCGGCCGAGGCCGTGTTGGTGAGGATGCGAAATTCGGCGAGGGCGTCAATAGGGGGCTGCAGGACATACCCTGCGTAAACGACATCGTAGTTTTCGACGCCGTCGATCAGAAACTGGTTCGACTCTGGCCGCAGTCCGTTCACCGCGTAGGGCTGCATTTCGCGTAACGGCCCGCCCGCTGCCTGCAGTCCAGCAGTCATCGGAGCTACCCCAGGCTGAAGCAGGCCAAGTTGGGTGAAGTTGCGCCCGTTGAGAGGCAGATCGAGAATTTGCTGCTGACCGACCGTCTCGCCAAGATCGCTCGTGGTGGCGAGCAGAACTGCGTCGGACCTCACCTGCACCGTCTGCTGCGACGACCCTATGACGAGCTGAATCGGTACCGGGGCAACCTGGTTCACGCTCAGGGTGATGCCCTCTTGCACGTACTTGCGGAAACCTGCTGCTACAACCTCCAGGTGGTAGTGGCCCACTGGCAGCAGAACGAAGAGATAGGCCCCGTTGGCATCACTCTCTGCCTTACGCGTCAGTCCGGTCTCAGTTTGTGTTACTGAAATCTCGGCCCGCGCAATGCTGGCGCCGCTTGGATCCGTGACACTTCCGCGAATGCTGCCGGTCGCTTCTTGCGCACGAATCTTTGGCGAGGCAGTCGAAACAAGAAACACAAACCCCAACGTCGCGATGCAACGCCGTCCAGATCTGTCGGCCATTCGATCCCCCTCTCGCCTGGGCTTTGATGTCGCTGCTCTGACGGGTAAGCGCCCCAAAATAGCTGCAGCTCATGGGTTATACCCGAGCGCTCGAACGAGTGAATCTCACGATTCCGCCGCCCATCACAAGCGCCCGTGAGCACACCGAAGCGAAGGCTGAACAGCACACTACACCGTTCAGCTCCGCCACAAGCCGCTGGGCAACACCCCGTTGGCGCCTTGACCCTCCCCGTTCGCACAAGCAAGCAGCGCGGAGACACGGTCCACGTTTATAGGGCGATGCTGCCACTCAGAGCAATACTGTCAAGGCAATAATCGAGGGCGTATTCTGCATTACCGCTTTGACACAGCCATGCTATCGCTGCGATCTCTGGCGGATGTGCGCATAATTTGGAACGGGGGCCGCCCAGATGGAGGAGAGCTTTTCCAGCCAGGTAGGTGTTCAAGCCAGGTAGAAGACTGCACACGTCGCAGGGCTCAAATAGCCGTCAGGAATGTGCATGACGCAAGTTACCGTGCTGCAATAGCTTCGCTCAGTACCACCGAGTGGGTCGGTGACCCAAAGTTCTTCCGAAAAGATCTCTCCGCGCAGCCATATATAGTCTATTACACATATTAAGATACTTATATACGGTACGGCAACCGCCTCTCAAGATATTTTTCAGCGGACTACAACTCATCCGGATCCACCCCGACCGGCTTCTTCAAAGGCCGTACCGACTTCCTGCGCAGCTGATACAACCACCAAACGTACCGTTGCACACACACTATGAGAAGGCGACAGATGGATTAAATGCATTAATCTCGACACGTCAGGCTAGTGCTTTAAACAGCCCGCAGACAGAACTCCATGACTGCCGACGCCAGATTGTACGATCTGAACCCACCACGTTGCCGTCACGTCCTCAGCCCCGACCGTGTCCCCCAGAAGACGAACCGCCTTCTCTTACGCTGGAGCTGCCCGCGCGGATCTTCTCGGTCCTTTGAATCTCTACCAAGCGTCCCTCATGGACCACAAGGGTCACCGAACCATAACGCAAACCACGCAGCGAGGCAATCAATTGCCGCAGCAGTTCACGCTCGGGTTCAGAGGCTACCTCTCCAAACCCGAGATTGAGTCTGTCCATTATGCCGCACCTAACTAAG
>JASHYZ010000525.1 GCA_030042795.1 Terriglobia bacterium
TAGCGCCTCCTTCGGGAGCTGTTACCAGGCCCTCCGTCTGAGCGATGTCGCGGACTCCTTCCAGCATTGCTCGATCTTCGACTGCGACGGCGCTGCCATTGCTTTCGCGCAGCGCTCGCAGAATCAAGAAGTCCCCTACCGCCGACGGCACGCGCAGTCCGCTGGCGATGGTCTGCGGGTTGATCCACTCCCCGGCGCGTTCCGTTCCCTGAGTGAAGGCGCGTACCATGGGAGCGCAGCCGGTAGCCTGCACGGCAAACATGCGCGGCCGGCGCCCGTCCGTCCAGCCAAGTTGCTCCATCTCAGCGAACGCTTTCCACATGCCAACTAGACCTGTGCCGCCGCCCGTAGGGTAGATCATGGCGTCAGGCACCTGGCCGTCAAACTGCTCGATCACCTCGTAGGCCATCGTCTTCTTACCCTCCACGCGATAAGGCTCCTTCAGTGTGGAGACGTCAAACCAGCCCTCAGAGCGGATGCGTTCGGCAAGCGTGCGGCCGCAGTCCTTGATGCTGCCGGGCACCAGCACAACCTCGGCGCCCAGAATGGCGCATTCGAGCCTGTTCATCACCGGCGTTCCCTCCGGCATGTACACCAGCGCCTCGAGGCCCGCACGCGCGGCGTAAGCGGCCATGGCTCCGCCGGCATTTCCCGCCGAGGGCACGGCCACCTTTCGCACGCCAAGTTCTCGCGCCATGGTAAGGGCCACGGCCTGGCCTCGCGCCTTGAACGAGCCTGTGGGGTTTACGCCTTCGTCCTTGAGGTAGAGAGCCGGCACACCGAGCTGTTGACCCAGCCGCTGGGCGTGCAGCAACGGTGTGAAGCCTTCACCCAGACTGACAATGCCGGCTTCATCACGTACGGGCAACACCTCGCGATAACGCCACAGATTCTTGGCGCGCGCCGCGACCGCGCTGCGCGTCATGGTTGCGGCATCCAGCTTGTAGCGGACCAGCAGCGGCGAGCCGCACTCGCACAAGTTGTACACGCGGTCTGCCTCAAACTGCTTTGCGCAGCGCGAGCACTCGAGGTGAGAAACGCGATAGCCAGACATAAGGAAACCCCAAGCTTACAAGTAACCAGTACCACGTGACGCGTAAAGACTCACCGCGCGCCCTTGAACGCACGAACAAACATCGCAGCACATGACCAGCGCCTCTAGCGCTCGTACTAGAATAATCCTATGCCGATTCGCCTCGTTGCATTAGACCTTGACGGAACCCTGCTGAGCAGCCGGTCCGAGATCTCCGCCGCAAATCACGACGCCTTGGTAAAGGCCGCTGGGCGCGGCGTGCAAGTGGTGATCGTCACTGGCCGCCGCTTTCACTCGGCTCGTCCCATTGTCGCACCCCTTCGTTGCCCGCTTACTCTGATTTCGTCAAACGGCGCGCGCATCAGTAATCTTGACGGCGAAGCCTGCCACCGCAACTTTCTTCCCGCTGCGCTGGCGCGCCAGGCGCTGCAGGCCTCCGCCGGTTTCCGGCGGTTTGCGGTGCTCATGCATGACGTGCCGGGCCGCGGCCAGGTGGTGATGCAAGAGGGCGCGTCGCCTGAGGGTCCTCTTGCGTGGTACCGGAAAAACTCCCCGGATGCGCTGCTCGAAGTGGCCGATCTGGAGGGCGCCGTCGGGCTCGACACGCGCGATCCGATTCAGGTTATGTTTGGGGGGCCTCCTACGGAGATTGATCCCCTCGGGCCTGTGCTCGAAACCTCAGCCATCGCGGCCAGCGTGCAGCTCACTTGGACCAGGTATCCGCTTCGCAACACCGTGCTGCTTGATGTGATGAACCGCGACTGTACCAAAGGCGCCGCGCTCAAGCTCTGGGCTGCCCGGCGGGGCATCGGCGCGGCCGAAGTTATGGCCCTCGGCGACAACTTCAACGACCGCGAAATGCTGGAGTTTGCTGGCCGTCCCGTAGTGATGGGTAATGCCGAGCCGGGCGTGTGCTGCGACGGCTGGGCCAAGACGCTCTCCAACGATGAGGACGGCGTAGCGGCGGCCCTGCATCGCTACGTCCTGGATGTATAGTCAAGGTACGGAAAAACTCATCCGATGTGTCATTCCGGGGAGCTGCAGGCGACGAGGGATCTCCCAGTTCATTTAGTTTCGGAGCGAGATTCCTCGTGAAGTCTACTCTGAGCTCCTTCGCTGCGCTCAGAGCCTGTCTTGAGCAACGCGAAGGAACCGTTCACAGCGGATCGAGCGAACGGGCTCGGAATGAGACGGTTCCGCAAGGTTTTTCAAGGAACTGTTAAATTAATGCGGGGCCGGAGTCTTTTCGGCAGTGGAGAAGAGGCTGTGGCAAAGACGAAAGTCCGGCTCGATCTCCTCGTGGCAGAGCTTGGCCTCGCGCCGTCGCGCGAAAAAGCCCAAGCCGTAATCCTGGCGGGTCAAGTCCTGGTCGACGAGCAGAAGGTGGAAAAGTGCGGCGCCCTGGTGAGCGCCGACGCGAGCGTCAGGATTGTTGGGGAGACGCCGCCATACGTCAGCCGAGCGGGAATCAAGCTTAGCGCCGCTCTCGGCCACTTTCACGTCAACGTCGTAGACAAACGCTGCCTCGATATCGGCGCTTCCACGGGAGGCTTTACAGACTGTCTCCTGCAGCGCGGCGCATCCCAAGTTGTAGCCGTTGACGCCGGTACAAATCAACTGGCCTGGACTCTACGAACCGATCCTCGCGTGATTTCGCTCGAGAAGACCAATGCGCGATACCTGGAGCTGCGCGCTATTGGAGAGCCAGTGGATTTGGTGACCATGGACGTCTCTTTCATCTCCGCAACGTTGATCCTTCCTGTAGTTCCCGTTCTGCTCAAGCCGAATTCGGAGATTCTGGTTCTGGTGAAGCCCCAATTTGAGGTGGGCCGCGGACAAGTGGGCAAAGGGGGCATCGTGCGCGACGCCAACCTGCGTGCCAAGTCGGTAGCGCGCGTGATTCGGAAGATCGAAGAACTCGGCTTTGATGGGATAGGAACTGCGGAGAGCGTGCTTCCGGGGGCCTGCGGGAATCAGGAGTATTTTGTACATGCGGTGTGGCGGCTGGCGGCTTAGCAGTTCTGTCGCACAAGTTCTCGGGTTGTTCTCTCGTCGTGTGGCTCTCGACTCTAATCTGGAGACAAACGAAACTATTCCAAAAAGGAGAACCAATGCGACTGTCAAGGTGATGCCGCGCGAGACTAAGGCATAATCTTCCAGATAAATCAGAAATGAGGACCAAGAAAGATGGAAATCAAAAGAGTTGGTTCGCAACCTTCCGGGAAGGGGCCGTCGGAGTGGTTCACTGGTACCGTTCGCATTGATCCGCTTTTTCAGGCGCCTGATCCAGCGCTCGTTCAAGGGGCTAGCGTTACCTTCGAGCCCGGTGCGCGAACGGCATGGCACACGCATCCGCTCGGCCAGACTCTCATCGTTACCGCCGGCTGCGGATGGGCACAGCGCGAGGGCGGACCCATCGAGGAGATCCACCCCGGCGACGTGGTGTGGTTCTCGCCTGGCGAGAAGCACTGGCACGGGGCCACGCCGACCACCGCCATGACGCACATCGCCATTCAGAAAAAGAAGGACGGTAAAGTGGTGGATTGGATGGAGCAGGTCACGGATGAGCAATACCGTAAGTAGGTCGGCGACAACCCGCAACTCTTAACATGGCTTGATTCGACCGATGAGAGCCACACCGGTGTGTTCGTTATAGAATTCAGCGCCGCGAGGTGCCGCTCATTCCATTTTTTTGCGCTTCTGGGCACGGGACGGTATGTAGTGGAAGCGAATCAAGTAGATGTTCTCGCCCTTGCCGTGTTTCGCAACTTTGAGCAAATCGAGGACACCAAGGAATCCTGATTCGCGCGCCAGCTCCGGAGTGATATCTGGAAACCCGATCGGTTCAATCGAGTCTACGATGATCTCGCCGTCTTCCATCCGGTATCGGCCTCCGACCTTAACGTGGGGACGCATCCAGATGCGCACGGTGCATGTGATCTCTCCTCGTTGGACTCCCTCCCGAAGGCGCTTGGTGAAGGTCATAAGGAGAGTTTACCCCGGCGCAGCCTAGTGTGCGTCGCCTCATGGTTTGTGAGTTTCCAACCCCAATCGACAGGCGTTGCTTGTGGCTTGTGTCGAGTTCGTCCTGTGATCTGACGGAATCGATGGATCATACCGACAGGTTCGCGATAGAATTCAGCGCTGCGACCCAATAAGGAGGTGTGATGAGCAATAAGGTACAGTGGGGCGTTCTGGGTGTTGCGGGTATCGCGGTGAGGAAGGTGATACCGGCAATGCAGCAGGGCGAATGGAGCGAGATTGTAGCGATCGCGTCACGCGACCGTCACAAAGCTGAGGATGCCGCTGCCAAGCTTGGCATTGCCCGGGCCTACGGATCCTATGAAGAACTCTTGCGGGATCGTGACGTCGAGGCTATCTTCAACCCGCTTCCCAATCACCTTCATATCCCCTGGACTCTGAAAGCCATTGAAGCGGGCAAGCATGTGCTGTGCGAGAAGCCGCTGAGCATGAACGCGAACGAGGCGAGGACTCTCTTGGCAGCGCGGGACCGCGCCGGCGTAAAGCTGGGAGAGGCCTTCATGGTGCGCACCCACCCGCAGTGGCTACGCACTCGCGAGATCGTCCAGTCCGGACGAATCGGCGCTTTGCGCTCTATCGTGGGCTTCTTCAGTTACTTCAACCGGAACCCCGCAAACATCCGCAACGTTGTGGAGTGGGGCGGCGGCGGATTGCTCGACATTGGCTGCTACCCGATCACCACGTCGAGGTTCATTTTCGGTGAAGAACCTTCGCGAGTGATGGGATTGATTGAGCACGATCCTGAAATGAAGGTCGACCGCCTGACCTCGGCCTTGCTCGATTTTCCGTCAGGGCACTCGATCTTCACCTGCAGCACCCAGCTTGTGCCTTACCAGCGGATGCACTTCTTGGGGACCAAGGGGCGTATCGAGATTGAAATACCTTTCAACGCGCCCAGAGAACGGCCCTGCCGGATCTTCATCGATGACGGCCGTGACATCCTAGGAGGGGGCATCAGCAAGGAGGAATTCCCAATCTGCGACCAATACACGATTCAAGGAGACGCCTTCTCACGAGCAATTCGAGAGGGAGGGGAAGTTCCGGTTTCGGTGGAAGACGCGATCAAGAACATGTCAGTGATCGACGCCGTCTTTAGATCGGCCGAATCAGGCCATTGGGAGAAGCCTTAACAAGGCAGCGCAGAGCCTAACGTGTTTCAAACTCTCTGACTGCTCGCCGGAGCCGCGCGAGAGCTGCCCCTTTCTAAACCGCAAATTCCTGCGTCGCTTTGCGTCAAGGTTCGTGCCTGTATTCGACGCCCCATGACGTAGGCTCGCTCTACTACTCTCCCGATCCTTCAGCATGTAAGATAGAATAAACAGGGTATACTCCTGGCGTTAACTTGCGGAGCTCGCTGTGATTCTTGGCGTATTGGATCATTGGCTGTTCGGAGGGATGCGTTACTTCGCGGAGCAATCCGGTGTACTTCCTTCGCGGTGGGACGAAGCCGTCAAGGCGGGCCATCGCGCGTACAATGAAGGCCGTTACGCTGAAGCCGAAGCGGAGTATCGGGTAGCACTGGCTGAGGCGCAATTTTTTGGTCCCAAAGATGCGCGGGTGGCTTCGACGTTGAATGATTTGGGTGAGGCCTGTCGGGCACAGGGTAAGCTCGACGAGGCGGAGTCGCTCTTCACCAAGGCCCTAAGCCAACGTGAGGCGGAGCGCGGCGCTGATGACCTCAGCGTAGCTCAAACTCTGAACAACCTGGCAGCCGTCTACGGGGCCCAGGGACGATTGAAGGAAGCGGCTCCCCTTTACCGGCAAGCGATTGAAATTGAGGAGTACTCTTTGGGCCGCGAACACCCGGTGGTGGCTACCAGCCTTAACAATCTGGCGCTCGTCTACCGCATGCAGGGCAATTATTCCGAGGCTTTACCCCTGCTCACCCGCGCTCTTCGGATTGGTATTCTGAGC
>JASHYZ010000526.1 GCA_030042795.1 Terriglobia bacterium
CGTACGCCATGATCGTGGGTACGGCCATAACGCGGCCGGAATCGGTCACCCGAGGTTTCGTGGCTGCTACACAAAGCTGGCGGTGCCAGAGCGATCCCCGGAACGTGTTCCTGGGGATCGACATGGGGGGAACCAATACCAAATGCGGACTGGTTCGGGGCACAGGTGAGTTGTTGTTCATCTCTACTGCCCCCACGCCCTGGAATGAAGGGCGAGATGCTCTGCTCGAGCACCTGCAGCGAACCGCATCCACTTGTCTTAAGGAAGCGAATCGCCTGGCGGTTACACCTGTAGCCATCGGTCTTGCCACCGCGGGTTGGGTGGATCCGCAGTCGGGCCAAATCGTGTTTGCAACCGGCAACCTGCCCGATTGGACGGACGCAAATCCGGGCGTATTCTTGCACAAAGCATCGGGCCTGCCCGTATTCGTGGAAAACGATGCCAATGCCCTGGCCGTGGGGGAAAAGTACTTTGGAGCCGCAAAGCAAGAAACCGACTTTGTCTGCATCACGTTGGGTACCGGGGTGGGGGGCGGCTGCTACATCGGAGGCCGACTGAATCGCGGCGGCCACTTCCGTGCTAACTCCATCGGTCACATCCCCGTCGATCCCGCCGGTCCCCCCTGCACTTGCGGGCTTGTGGGGTGTCTGGAATCGTACACGAACGCTGCTGCGCTGCTGCGCTATGCCCAAGAAAATTTCGAGACTGGGGAAAAGGTCATTGCGGCGGCGAATGCAGGCGACTCTACCGCCCGCCGTGCGATCGTGACCCTCGCCAAATACCTAGCCGCGGGCTGCGCATCAATCGTGCATTTACTTGACCCGGATTTGTTGATTGTTGCCGGCGGACTGGTCCAAAACAACCCTCTTCTGCTGGACTCTCTGGCCAGCCATCTGGCCGGACGAACCACCGCCTGGCAGCGGCGGAAGCTGCGCATAGTGGCCTCCCCGCTGGGGTACTCGGCAGGCGTCCTCGGCGCCGCGGCAGTGGCTGCGAGTGGACTCGCGAGGGCGATCAACAAGTCGCCTTCACTCAGGCCCATTTTGGCGGCATAACTGCTGTGCATCCAGGGCATGCTGACGAAGTTCGGATGGTCGCCGGGCAAAGCTCCCAGGCCCATGAGCATACAAACGGCGGGGGCGCCCCGCTGGCCAGCCAGTTCGCACAACTCGCCCGCGGCGCCTGAAAACTTCCTTATGGGCCATCAAGGCAGCTAAACCAGGCAGCGGCTTCACCCTGAGTAGCGGTTGCGCGCTCGGCCGAGACACGCCACCGGAGAATGTCACTGCCATGGCTCAAGCTGCAAGCGATTTTGGGACTTACTGAAATGGACGCCTATTCAGCGATACCTTTTATGTTGAAAGCACTATGAATCCGGCCTCCTCGGCGATGGCGTTGGGACTCACGCTCGCATTGGCTTCCGGGCTGATGAATGGAACCTTCACGCTACCCATGCGATACCTGGGACGGTGGTCTTGGGAAAACGTATGGGCGCTTTTCATCGTGATCTCCTGTGTCCTCATGCCGGTCGCCATTGCGGCCGCTTCGGTTTCACACCTGCGCGAAGCCCTGGCGACTGCCCCAACTCGCGCCCTTGTCATCGCTCTGGTCAGTGGTTTCGCCTGGGGGTTCGGCGCCATCATGTTTGGCCAGGGCGTGAGCGCCATCGGCATCTCACTGGGCAACACGTTTGTCCTGGCGATCAGCGCTTCGTTGGGGTCGCTTTTGCCCATGTTTGTGCTGGCTCCAGGAAAACTCTTGCAGAGGCAAGGCAAGGCCATCATGCTGGGGACCGCAGTGGCGCTTCTTGGGATTGGCTTTTGTGGTTACGCAGGGAAACTGAAAGAGCGGCGGCAACAAAACGAAGACGGACAGCGGAAGATGGTCGGTAAGGCACGGCCATTCTGGATTGGTCTGTTGCTCTGCACAGGCTCCGGAATTCTTTCAGCCGTCTTCAATATCGGCTATAGCTCGGCTCAGGGCATCGTTCAGTCTGCAATCCTCTTCGGCAACAGCGCGTTTGCTGGATCAAATCTCGTTTGGCTGCTGATGCTTTCCGGCGGCACGGTCTCTAACCTTGCTTTCTGCTCTTATCTCTTCAAGAAGAACCGGACATGGCGAAAATATAGAGAGCCTCAAGTCGGCTCGTTCTACTCGCTGACGATCCTCATGGGCTTACTCTGGGGCGGGAGCATTTTCGTTTACGGCGCAGCGGCGCCGAAGCTCGGCAAGTTGGGACCGGCCATCGGCTGGCCGCTGAGCCTCTGCGTCGGGCTCCTTACCGCAAACGTTTGCGGCATCATTGCCGGCGAATGGAAAAACTCCAGGCACCACGAATGGACTTTGATGGGGGCTGGGCTGACTGTATTGATCGCCGCGATTGGAGTACTAGGGATGTCGGCTGCGTTAAATTGAAAACAATTATTAGGGGATTATTGGGCACCGCTGTTCCTTCCAGTGGGAGCAGCGACAGCCTGTGTCCCTGCTCAAAACCAACTTTAGGCACATCCTCCGCTCCTGCCAGAAGGAGGAACCGATGCCTTATAAAATGGCAGGAATTAATTTCCACAAAAGAATTTTGGACGTGGTGGTTTTGGAAATCGAAGTTTCTGTCGCGAGGAGAAGTTCAAGGAAGTTTCCACAGTGCGTGCATATCGCATGGCTCTTACCAGCCCCACCCGGAAAATGCGGGCGCCACGAACTCGCGCAAAGAATCTCCGTGACGGGCGAGCCGGCCTTGCAGCCGAGTTTTAGCACAGTTGCAGCCATTCACTGGCTTGTCAACTGAGCTACATTGGCTGTATGTTATCGGTGCGATGTAAGATCTTGGTGGACCTGGAGGGGTTCGAACCCTCGACCTCATGACTGCCAGTCATGCGCGCTCCCAACTGCGCCACAGGCCCACGTCACGATAATTAACGCTAGTTGAATAGTATCCTATAGAACTCCAGGCGTAAAGCAGGTTTTCGAATTACGGCTGAGGGACACGAGCGTTTGGGGTCTACGTCGCGATGGGTCGCTGAGCGACTTCATCAACTCCTGTCTGTCTTGTAAACCATGGCTCGTCAGGCTCGTCGAAGCGCTCCAGACGCGCAGCCTTGCCAGCGTCCTCGAAAACGCAGTTTGCTATCGGCCCAACCCGACGGGCCGTTTCCGCTTACGACATCAGACGGTTCAACTCCGCGTAGGGCACAGCCCAGTCGCTTAGTGTCGCGAAGGTGCCCTTTTCGTGTAACTCGTGGACGAAGCGCGAAAACAAGCCCAAGGCTGCCCGCGCGGGCCAGGAACCGAAGCTGACTCGGCGCACGCCCAAGCGCTCGAGTTCCGCGAGCGGCGGAGTCGCCGGGCCGGCAAGCACGTTCAGCGGACCGTTGACCGCTTGCGCCAGCTTCCCGATTGTCTCCGCGTCGTACACGCCTGGAACAAAGAGCGAATCAGCGCCTGCAGCACGATATGCGTTCAGGCGCCGAACGGCATGTTCAAAGCGGCTGGCTGGCTCGCCGGCTTGCGCCAGGTAAGCGTCCGTGCGGGCGTTGATTACTATGTGCACGCCAAGCGATTCGCCCGTCTCACGAATGCGCCTCACTTTCGCCACGTGTTGTTCAACGGGCACCAGCTTAGCTTCTTCCACGCCATCTTCCAAATTCAATCCGACGGCCCCGGCCTCGATCAGCGCGCGAGCCGTGATGGCCAATTCATCGGCGCTCTCGCCGTAACCGGCCTCCAAGTCCGCGCTCACTGGAACGGACACTTTTGCCGCGATGCGCTTGACCACCGCCAGCATCTCGGCGCGACTGATGTGCTGGCCGTCCGGGTAACCGAGCGAATTGGCAACCGCGGCGCTCGACGTGGCAATAGCCTTAAACCCGGCTTGTTCCACGATGCGCGCGCTGGCCACGTCCCAGACATTGGCGAGCGTCAGGATGCGCGGCCCTTGATGAAGATCGAGGAATAAGCTAGCTCTTGAGGCCAATTCTGTAGGCGAGCCTAACAGCATGTTATGCGCTCCGCCTCGCCTCAGCCTGCGACCTCAGCAGTCCCTGCGCCTCAAGCACGCGTTCCAGCTTGGCCCTGTTCTCAGCTTTCAGCGGTACCAAGGGCAGCCGGTAAACTTCTTCAATAAGTCCCATCATGGCCAGCGCGGCCTTTACAGGAATGGGGCTGCTTTCGATAAAATTCGCCTGCATCAGCGGCAGAAGCTGGAAGTGCAGCTTGCGGGCCTCCTCGACACGTCCATCCAGCATGAGTTGAGTGAGGCGCGACATGGCGCCTGGAACCTCATTCGAGGCCACCGAAATAATGCCCACACCTCCCAGCGCCATCAGCGGAAATGTGAACGCGTCGTCTCCCGAGAGGACGCGGAAGCCGGGTGGCGCCTGAGCCAGCACATCCATCTGCTGCGCAATGCTTCCGGAAGCTTCTTTGAGGCCGATGATGTTGGGGATTTTCGCAAGACGCGCCACGGTGGCGGGCTCGATATTTGAAGAGGTGCGGCCCGGAACATTGTATAGAATGATGGGCAGATCGACGGTCTCGGCGATGGCCTTGAAATGCTGGTAGATGCCCTCCTGGGTAGGCTTATTGTAGTAGGGCGCAGCCGAAAGGATCCCTTGTATTCCCAGGGTCCCAATCTCTCGAGCCATCTGCACCACCTTGTGGGTGCTGTTGCCGGTAGCGCCCGGAATGACGGGCACGCGGCCTTTCACCTCGTCCAGCACGATGCGGATGACGTCGAGATACTCGTCATGCTCTAGCGTAGGAGTCTCGCCCGTGGTGCCGCAGGGAACGAGGAAGTGAATGCCCTCATCAAGCTGGAATCGGACCAACCGCCGCAACGCCTCGACATCCAAAGAACCGTCGTGTCGAAAGGGCGTCACCAGGGCCGTGCCGCAACCGCGAAGATCGAGAGTCATGACGGTCTCCTTAAACGGCGATTCTCGCCGGTACTGGTGTCATTTGCTGGGTGGGACCCTCCGTGGCATCGTCATTCCCGCGAAAGCGGGAATCCACTTCCTTGATACCTTCTTTTTCCAAGGACTTCTACAATGGATTCCCGCTTTCGCGGGAATGACGACGTTCGGGCGTTCAAATGACACCAGCACCTTCTCGCCATTACAATTGCGATTGCCATGTCGCTCTGGTATCGTCTGGTAAGGTGAAGTCCGCATGAGAAGAAGCATAACACTAAGAACGGAGATTCCACCCAGCCGGGAATTGCGAATCACCCTACCTGATGACGTGCCCACCGGGACGGCATCGATCGTGATTAGGTTCGCACCTTCTACTACTTCAACCGCAGTAACCTTCGGCGACCTGCTGAATAGCGAATTCTTCGGCGTTTGGCGCGATCGAACCGACATTCCCGATAGCGTGGGCTTCGCTCGAGATCTGCGCTCCAAGAGCTGGAAGCGGCCCGCCTGATGCATCTCGTTGACACGGATGTTCTGATCGATTGTCTGCGCGGAGCAGCACCAGCAGGGGCATGGTTGCAAGAGGTTGGGAGAGATCCTTTCGCAGTTCCTGCCGTTTGTCGCAATGGAGCTCGTGATGGGCTGCAGCAATCGACGCGATCTGGACGCGATCCAGAGATTTCTGGGCGAATTCGACATAGTTTGGCCCCAGGCCTCCGATTTCGCTGCAGCGTATCGGTTGTTGCTGGCGCACCGCTTGACTTCGGGTCTTAACATTCCGGATTGCCTCATCGCGGCAATGGCCCTTGCGCGAACGGCCCGCCTCTACACGTTCAATCTCAAGCATTTTCGGGTAATTCGAGTACTTGACGTACATGAGCCTTACTCCCGGTGTTAAACAGCGAATGTGTGGCTCAAGCTCCTTCAAGCTATGGCCTCCGCAAGAACTGGTCATCGAAGTGGACGCGAAATTCCTCAAGCGCTTCCTCAAAACGCTGAAACCCCTCTTGGCGCATTAGGGCAGCAAAGCCGATGCTGCGCTCCGTCCCGATGATCGCTGACCAATAGTAATCAATCATACCTGTAGCATCGCGTTGCTCCATCCGCATGATGGTCAAACGGACTCCCTGCTATAGCTTCTCGGACGCCAAGGGAGATACCAGAATCGGGTCAAAAACGTGTCTATGCAGGAACTCCATAATCTCCTGCTCTTTTGGCCCGAGCGGCCTCGTATTCATCTCGTAGTCCCCAAAAGGCCTCGCGCGACCTCTTATCTATGCTTAAATTTAGAACAAATCCGCAAAGGCGAACAATCCCTTCTTTCCTACCACCCATCTTGCGGCAAGCAGCGCGCCTTCAGCGAAGCCCTGCCGGCCGCGGGCGGTGTGGCGCAGAATGACCGTGTCCGCTTCGGAGTCAAAGCCCAGTTCGTGAGTACCCGGGATGTAGCCCCCGCGAATGCTGGCGACCGGGACCTCGCGTTCGCCAAGCGCCGGTTGAACGCGGCGCTTTAACTCGACAGCCGTGCCCGAAGGCGCGTCCTTCTTGAACTGATGATGCGCTTCGCTGATGTAGGGCTCGTACATCGGGAAGCCAGAGAAGACCTTCGCCACGGCTTC
>JASHYZ010000527.1 GCA_030042795.1 Terriglobia bacterium
GGCATCGCCGGCTGCGCGGCGCCCCTCCGTGAGATCAAACAGAACCAGCGGGCGTCCGTAGGCCATGTACTCCAGGATCTTGTTCATAGTCGACTTGTCATTCATCGGATTCTTCGGGTCCGGCGCCACGCCCACATCGGCCGTCGAGAGGTATTCCGCCAGATCCTTGCCCACTCGGACCCCGGCGAATTGCAACACGCCGTCTAATCCTTTCGCGGTGGCTTGCGCCTTCAAGCGCGGTACTTCGGGACCGCCTCCGACGAGGACAAAACTCGTATCGTCGCGCGCTGCCGTCACCCGTGCGGCAGCCTCAAGAAGCAGATCCACACCGTCCTGCGGCCCCATCGTTCCCAGGTAGAGCACCAGAAATCGCCTGCCGCGCTTGAGCTCAGTGCGCGGTAGGCCAAGTTGGACGTTCCTCAGGTCGGGACTGCTGTGCACCACAAAGACTCGTTCCGCAGGCATACGGCCTCGCTCGATGGCGACTTGCCGATAGGATGCGTTGGTGGCGATCGAGACGTCCGCGGTCCGATAAGTGAACCGTTCTGCCAGGCAGACGAGACGGTAGAGCACTCCGCGCGCCCCGTACTTAACCTCGAAGAGCTCAGGATTCAGATCGTGATGATCAAAGATGAAGCGCACGCCGAAGAGCTTGAAAAAGGCCCCCACAAGGAAGATCGTGTCCGGCGGGTTGCAAGCTTGAATCACACGGAACCGCGTGCGGCGATAAATCCGGACGGCAAGAGTCATCTGTCCCAGGAACGCCATGAGGTATTCGAACACGTAACTCAAAGGACTCGATCCTTCACACAAAGAGTAACGGTATACTTCGATTCCGTCCATGCTTTCGTGGCTGGCCGTGAACGCGCCCTGCTTCGGACAGATCACCGAAACCTGATAACCCGCGTCGCGTAGCGTGCATGCTTCCTGCCACACCCGTCGGTCAACAGGCAGCGGCAGGTTTTCAATGATGATGAGGACGCTTGTCATTTCAGTTCGGAGTTGCTCAGTTCGGAGTTGACCGGTTCCAAGCTGGTGAGTTCGAAATTAAGCGATCGCGATAGTTGAAGTCCTTTCACGCTCGGAACGACTTTCGGAAGCACGCAACTCCGAACTGAGAGACTCCGAACTCCGAACTGAGCAACTTCGAACTCATTCGCCGCCTTCAGTTGCCTTTGCCAGAGCTCGAAGTTTACCAGCGCCCAGAGCTGCTTATGCCGGTCGCGGACGCCATCAAAGTGTTCGCGCACAAACTGTTGCATGGCGCGGCGGTTGAAATATCCCCTTCCAAGCGCCTGGGGCGAAAGCACGAGGTCAGCCACCATCGACTTCAGCGGCTTTCGAAACCAGTCACCCACCGGAACCTTGAAGCCCACCTTCGGCCGGCGCAGAGTCTCGGCCGAAAGATAAGGCGCGAGCGCGCGCTTCAGGAACGCCTTGGTTTTGAACCCCTGAGTCAGCCACCGTTCCGGAATGCGCGCCGCGAACTCCACCAGCTTGTGATCCAGAAAAGGTACGCGCTCTTCGATGCTCGCCGCCATCGTCATGTGATCGCCGCGCAGCAGCAGATTATCAGGCAGCCACACTTTGAGATCGGCGTAAAGCAGGCGCTTCAGTGGAGAGCGTTCCGGCGCGTGCTCGAGGTACTCGGTGAAGACGCGAGCTGGATGAGCGGGATCAATTTCGGCCAGAAACTCGGGAGCAAACAGAGCCCGCCGTTCTTCGCCGCTGAAGGAAGCAAACCAAGCCGTAGAGCGCTCCGCATCACCTCGGATGGCCAGCGTCTCAAGCGCCAGTTGCAGCCGCCGGGCGCCAAAGGGCAGCAGGCGTGCGAATGCGCCAGTCAACGGGCGTGGAAACATGGAAACCCAACGCGCCAGCCGGTCGGCAGCGTATTTCGGATAGCCGGCAAAGACTTCATCGCCACCCTCGCCGGCCAGCACCACCTTCACGGTCTCTGCCGCACACTGAGCTATGCGATGGAGAGCTATATCTGTCGGCTCTGACACCGGTTCGTGCCGGAAAGCCACCAGATGCTCAAGGTCGGTGGCGACGTCGGGCGCACGCAGCACCACTTCCTGATGCTCGGTGTGGAACACGCGGGCCGTCTCGCGGGCGGCGGGAAGCTCGCTGTACTGCGCTTCGTCGAATCCCACAGAAAAGGTGCGCAGCGGGCGCGCTCCCAGTTGAGCGGCTAGGGCCACGACGGCGCTGGAATCAATGCCGCCGCTAAGAAAGACGCCCACCGGCACGTCCGCGATGAGGCGCAGGCGGACCGATTCACGCAATAACTCAATGGCCTGCTCGCCCCAAGCGTTAGCACTGCGGTCCGGCGTGTCACCCTCTTCCTCAACCGGCACGTCCCACCAGGCTACAGTGCGCGTGCCTGACCGATCCGCCAACAGGTAATGCCCGGGCAGGAGCTTCTGCACTCCCTTGTAGAAAGTGCTCGGCGCGGGCACGTAGCGGAAGGCGAAAAAATCGTAAACCGCTTGGGGGTCAACTTCGAACTTGCCGCTTATACCGTTGTCAAGCTCCGCCAGCGCCCGCAACTCCGACGCAAATTGGAGCGTCCCCTCGCGCAAACGGTAGAAGAGCGGCTTGATTCCGATGCGGTCCCGCACCACCCACAACCGCTGCCGGCGGCCGTCCCAAAGGGCAAAAGCAAACATGCCGCGAAGCTGATTCAGGCCATCGAGGCCGTATTCCTCGTAGAGATGAACAATGGCCTCGGTGTCGCTGACTGTGCGGAAGTGATGCCCACGTGTCTCAAGACCCTGGCGCAAGTCGCGGTAGTTGTAAATCTCACCGTTGAACGTGATCCAGACGGTTCCGTCTTCGTTGGAGATGGGCTGGTGACCACCCGGGAGGTCAATGATGCTGAGCCGGCGGTTGCCGAGCCCGAGATCACCGTCGATGTAGAACCCCTCGTCGTCCGGCCCGCGGTGCACCATGGCGGCCGTCGCACGCGCCAGCGCCGCCCGGTGAACAGGTGCTAAGCTTCCGAAATTGAAGATGCCCGCAATTCCACACATGTGAGCCGATGAGTGAGTTTAACAGCTTCGCGGCCGCTCCCTACCTCAAATTGACCCACTACCCATTTCTTCAGGTGATGCTCCAGCCCCGGATTCCGCTGCCGACCACCGCGTTCCGAGAATGTTCCTACTCTGACTCCATGAAAAAGGGCGAAGCGAGTAAAGGTATAGAATGAATACGAGCGTTCCGGACAAACGGAACAATGTTTACAGCCCCCGGCGAGTACGGGCTGGCGCGAAATAGGGTGAGATGCCAGTAGCCTAGGAAGCTTTATGTGCGGAATCGCGGGAATCGTTAGCACGGAGTCCGGTGGTGTGGACGCTCCCACCATCCGCGCCATGTGCCAGACCATCGTCCATCGCGGTCCTGACGACGAAGGGGTTTTTGTCAGGGGCCACGCGGGCCTGGGCATGCGGCGGCTGAGCATCATTGACCTTGCCGGCGGCCATCAGCCGCTTTCAAACGAGGACGGAACGGTTTGGATCGTCTACAACGGGGAAGTCTATAACTTTCCGGAGCTGCGTCCGGAGCTAGAGGGCCGGGGTCACCACTTCCGCACCCACACGGACACCGAAGTGATCGTTCACCTTTACGAAGAATTGGGAGCGCGCTGCGTTGAAAAGCTTCGTGGCATGTTCGCTTTTGCCATCTATGATGAACGCCGCCGCCGTTTGCTGCTGGCGCGTGACCGGCTTGGCATCAAACCTTTGCACTACGCGCAGTCCAAAGGCCGGCTGCTGTTTGGGTCAGAGATCAAGTGTATTCTGGCTGTGGAGCCTGATCTCGCACGGGTAAACCCGGCAGCGCTTCTACAATACTTCCACCTCGGCTACGTCCCCGATCCCGCTACGGCGTTTCTGGACGTTCATAAGCTGCCTGCCGGTCACGTGCTCGAATTCGAGGACGGCAACCTGAGAGTCCGCCAGTATTGGGACGTGCCGAAATACGGCACGCACCAGCCGCGCAGCGAGGAGGAATGCCTTGAAGAACTCGAATACCGGCTGGCCGAGGCGGTCCGGATCCGGCTGATTGCCGACGTTCCGCTGGGAGCTCTACTGAGCGGTGGGGTGGATTCTTCCACGGTCGTGGCGCTGATGGCGAGAGCCAGCTCAGGGCCGGTGAAGACATTCTCCATTGGTTTCAAGCACGCCGACTTTAACGAAGCTCCTTATGCCCGGAAGGTGGCAGAGCGGTTCGGCACCGATCATCATGAGTTGATCCTGGAGCCGGATGTGGTGGAGACGGTCCAAACGCTGGCCCGCACGCTCGAGGAGCCCTTTGGGGATTCCTCGATGTTGCCCACGTATTTCATTTCCTGCCTGGCGCGGCAGCACGTTACGGTGGCACTCTCCGGTGATGGCGGCGATGAACTCTTCGCCGGTTACGACCGGTATCGCCGCTGCCTCCGTAACGGGTTCAACTGGATCCCCGGCTGGGCGGGCCGCTGGTACCGCGAACAGGTTCACGGGCGGCTCCCGCGGAACCTCTACGGACGCAAGCTGGCCTACAGCGCTTCGCTCCCTTGGGAAGAGCGCTTCCTGGAGGAGGTTTCATTCCTCCCGGGTTTTGAGAGAGATACTCCGCTGCTTTCGGAGGATTTCAAGCGAAGCCTGCCGCCATCGAGTGAGCCTCTGGATTTCATGCGCGATTCTATTCGCAATGCGCCAGCGAACGATCCCTTGAGTCGCATCCTCTATCTCGACACGAAAACCTACCTGTGCGGCGACATTCTTACCAAAGTCGACCGCATGAGTATGCTGACCTCCCTCGAAGTGCGCGTTCCCATTCTGGATCACGTCTTCCTGGAGTGGGTCACAGCTCTGCCGGCGGAGTGGAAGATGCGCGGCGCGAGCCAGAAGCGCATTTTCAGAAAGCTGGCTGAGCGGGTGGGCGTGCCCCGGGAAGCTCTCGACAGGCCGAAGCAAGGGTTTGCCCTGCCCCTTGTTCATTGGATACGGGTGGAACTGAAGGATTTAATTCTAACTACGTTGCTTGAACCGCGAACTCTGCAGCGTGGATACCTGAATGAGAGCGGCGTGCGCCGAATGCTGGACGAGCACTTCCGGGGCCGGACCTCTCATTGGAGCCGCATCTGGCGCCTGCTGATGTTTGAGATGTGGCATCGAGACTTTCTTAAACGCGCCACAGCGCCCCAGCCGGCCGGTTCCGAGCGCTGCGTCTGAGAATCGCACGCCAGCAGATTCGGTGCGGCAGTGACAGATTACGGTGCGACGTCTGCCTGAAGCGGCTTGTCGGCCAACTCCAACGCCGAAAGATCAGCGAGCCGGCCGGCAGGCGTATTGGTTCTAAGCCAGTGTTTCAAGTTGAGGAAATTGAAATAGGCGGAGCGCATCATCTTTCCCCGGATGCCAAGCTTTCGTTCATTCAGGGCTGCCGTCAGCGCATAACGGGTTTCAACCAAGCAATTCCCAACCAAACCTTCGATGGCGGCAACTTCCGCATGCGACAACCGCTCCCTCCATCGGTTTACAGGGCTTGCGCGGCCCTCCATCGGTTCGCCTTTGAATGTCGAATTGGAGTCGCCCACCCTGCCTAGGCTCGCACGCTGGATACGATCATAGTCGAGGTCATGCTCAAGGAACTCGCCGAGGGCGGCAAGAGTCTGGCGGGGGTCACAGACGAGATCCTCATAGTGCACTTCAAAATAATCATGGGGTATTTCTCTCCCGTACTTCCTTCCCTGCCGGACCATCCACTCCCAATAGAGCGCAGTCGGCAGAAGGCCCCTTGCACTCCGGTCCCAGGGAAAAGGCCGGAAACCGCCCATCTTGCTCAGTGAAAGAGCGATGTCCCGGCCGTCTCTGATGATATGGACGAATAGAGCGTTGGGTATATCCCGCTTGATCTGTCGGACATAATGCACGTTGTCAGGGTCATAAACGGCCCAGCGGATCGCAGCCTGCAGCCGGGCGATCTCATCCATCACGATTCGTATGAAGTCGCCGCCGTTCTCGCAGCCTTGCAAAACCTGCTTGGTAAGCCACCCGGCGTCGAGATTCGACCTCCTAAAACCCTTGCTCTGGAGCCAAGTCGTCATCAAACGTTGACGGTTCTCGGGCTTGTGCAGAAGGCCGAAGCGGGGGATTAGCGTCTTGTAGACGGGTAGGTATCCCCGGTAGATGGCAAATCCGCCAGATGACAGCAGCGTGTCATAGAGCAGATTGGTCCCGGAGCGATGACAACCCATTACGAAAACTGGGGACGCGCTTCGTTCCACCGCTGACCCATCCTTATTCCTGACGAAGGCCAATCCGACTGAGCCAGCCGGTGCGCCAAGAATCTGGCCCATATTCACACATGAAAGGATTCCAGCCGAACGCAGGCTATTCAGCGTCGCGGCCGCCGTCAGGCCACAACAGGTAGTGTAACATTGCGGCCAGTCGATCTCTCCGGATGGACTCCCGTGCCATGTTAAGATGAGC
>JASHYZ010000528.1 GCA_030042795.1 Terriglobia bacterium
AAGGCCCCACACGTTGAATGTCAAAGATCACCGCCGGAATCTCGGCGTAGTAGCCGAGGCCCACAAATTCGGCCATCAGGGAAATACCGGGGCCGGCGGTGGAGGTCATGGCGCGCGCGCCCGCCCAACCCGCGCCCATCACCATGCCGATGGCGGCCAGCTCGTCTTCTGCCTGAACAATGGCGAACGTGGCCTTGCCGGTTTCGGGGTCCATGCGGTAGCGCTTCATGTAAGTAATGAGCGTTTCGCAAAGCGAGGACGACGGCGTGATGGGATACCAGGTCACCACCGTAACGCCGGCGAACATGCAGCCCAGGGCCGCCGCGGCGTTGCCCTCAATCAGGACCTTGCCCTCGTTGGCGTTCATCCGCTGCACGCGGAAACGATCTTTCTTCTCCAGATTCTTTTCGGCGAATTCGTATCCCGCCAGCACCGCCTTGAAGTTCAAGTCGGCGGCCTTCACCTTCTTCTTAAATTGCTTGCGCAAGGCTTTCTCGATTTCACCCATCTCGATGTCGAGCAGGCGCGCGACGGTGCCCACGTAAATCATGTTGCGGACAAGCTTCCTGAGCTTGGCGTCAGGGCAAACAGGCGCCACCAGCTTGTCAAAGGGTACAGGGTAGAAAAGGAGGTCGTCTCGAAAGCGCTTCAGGTCAAGCTTCTCGTCGTAGAGGCAAGCTGCGCCGGATTCGAGCCCACGAACGTCCTCCTCAGCGGTCTCAGGATTCATAGCCACCAGGAAGTCGATCTCTTTGCGGCGCGCAATCCAACCGTGCTTCGAAGCTCGAATCGTGAACCAGGTGGGCAGGCCTTCAATGTTGGAGGGAAAAAGGTTCTTACCCGATACGGGAATTCCCATCTGAAACAACGCCCTCAGCAGCACCATGTTTGAGCTCTGGCTGCCGGAGCCGTTAACGGTGGCCACCTGAATGCTCAGGTCGTTCACCACCGTGTCGCGCCCCTCGGAGATTTCAACTTCCGTGAGCGCCAAATGCGTGGTCGCCATGAATAGGCCCTCTCATCTTATTATGTGGAAGCGGACGCCCGCCGTGGCGTTTGACTCGCGGTAACCAACAAAGGCCTGCCGGATTACGGCCGCTCCGCTGAGAGCCGAAGGACTAGCCATTCGGGAAGGACCTTCGCTTCCGTTCAAGAATTATAACAGAGATTGCGCCAAGTTTGCGTGAGCAGACGTCCTCAACCCACGGCTAAGAAGCTGTGAAGAAACGCGACAAACTCTCACGTCAAGACGCAGAGCGAGCGTGGTAAACAAAGAACTTCTTCCTTGCGCCTTGGCGTGAGACCTTGCATTCTTTCACATCTTCTAACGCCGTGGGTTATGGCGCTCCTACGGAGCTCGATGCCAGCCTTACTTATGGCACGAACTTCCGTTACGGAAAACTGGTTTAACCGTCTTAATCCTTCGAAACGGCTCGCATGACGAGGTGCAGGAGGCTAAGTACCACTGACCCCCAGAATGCGGCCGCGAACCCACTCACCGCAAAGCCCGGCACGAAGACTGATGAGAATTCCAGCATAAGCGCATTAACCACCAGAAGAAACAGCCCGAAGGTGAGAATGATAAACGGCAGCGAGATGATTTTCAGGATGAGGCCCAGTGTCCCGTTCACGAGCCCAATCACGACCGCCGCCAGCAGCGCTGATCCCAGGCCTCGGATGTGAAAACCCGGAACAATCTGGGCCACGATCAGCAGCGCAACAGCGCTCAGGAACCAATGCACCAGAAGCCGGGTCACAATACCTCTGTCTCTGAGATGCTGAATGAGCCCCGCCGGCGGCGCGAATTGGAAACCTAGGGCAGGCGGCGTGGCACTCCTCAATTAATGTTGAAGATTTTGCATCATGGTCCCGCCCCTTCGCCCGGCGTGACTTGGCCGCTTACCGCCTGAAGTTGCCAGGCGCGGGTTTCTTCGCGCAGCATCCCGAGCAGAGCTGAGGCAATCGACAGCACCAGCGGCCCCAGCACTATTCCTAGAATGCCGAACTCTTTGATGCCGCCCACCAAGGCGAAAAATACAAGCAGCGTGTTCATTTTCACTCGTCCGCCGACGATATAAAGGCGGAGTACGTGGTCCGCCAGGCTTACAAAACCGCCTCCCCACGCCAACAGGATGAGGCATTTCACCCAATGTCCGCCTGCCAACAGGATGAGCGCGGCCGGAACCCACACCAGAGCCGCACCCACCACGGGAACCATCGAGCAGATGGCCGTGATCACGCCCCAAAGGATGGGCGAGCTCATCCCCAGAGCCCAGAGGGCGGCTCCCACAAGAAATCCCTGCGCCACCGCCACCGCCAGAACGCCGTAGACATTGGCAACCACGGTTTCGCTGATCCGGTTGAACAGCTTCTCAACGCGCGGCGGGTCAAGCGGCAGTGCGGCGGCCGCCGCCAGACGAATCCGGCGCCCTTCGCGAAACAAGAAGAACAGCGTGAAGAAGCTCACCCCGGCATCAAAGAAAAAGGTTCCCAGGTTCCGCACGGCATCCCCGGCCGACCGCACCAGCCAGGAACTGAGCTGCTCCAGCCTGCCGCTGATTCCGGTCATTGGATCGAAACCGGAAAGGTCCACATAGCGGCTGACGGCCGCAACCGGCCTCCGGAGTTCCCCGGCAAGGTAGGGCTGCCAGCCCCCTCCGGCCGCACTCTTCTTGCTCAATGACACATAGACCGCGCTCAAATCGCGAGTCACCGCGCTGCCCAGGGCGAATGTAGGAATCACCACCATCAAGACCACAGCCAGCGTGGACGCGAGCGCGGCCAGATTGGGGCGCCGCAGCCGGCGCCAGATCCGGTTGTGCAAAGGATAAAAGACGATGGCCAACACCGCGGCAAACAGGATCGGCTGCACGAACGGCCTTGCCATAAGGTAGCAAACGTATAGGGCCGCCGCCGCCGCCGCCGCCAGAAACGCCACCGTCATGCGACGTCCTGATACCTCGTTTCGCGGGGCCACTCTTGGAGTCACGGTCGTCTGGTTGTTCGATGGGTTCATACGTCCCAGCGGCATAACGGGCTGGGTTCACCCCTCCAATCGTTTGGCAGTATACCGCAGACGCGTAGGCTCAGTTGAGCACGTACACCAGCAGGATTCGGTCAGGATGGCAGACTGGTGAAACTTGGGTACGAGGTGCTGATGAGACACGAGGACCAAGTAATGGCCTTCGTGGATTCCCCCCTTGTACAGGAATGACGATAGAGCGACAACCGTGGGCAGCGCATGCCACTAAAACTTGCAACGCGGCAGCTATTCTGCTTCGAGGCTGGCAATAATCCGACGCAGGGCTTCGATCACACGTTCGCGCTCGGCGTGCTTGCTGCGAAATTTCAGGATGAGGCTGAAGTCTTTTTCGGGCGCCACGAAGCGGAACACCGCTTTCTGGGACCTGCCGGTGCGGCGCTCAGCGCGCGCCTGTTCGCGATTGAGTTGTCCGGCGGCGAAGCGGCGCGCCACGTCGCGCATGCGAGACTCGGTAGGCTGCCGCGCAACCTGAAGGAGCTGAGATTTCGAGAAAACGCCGTGTTCGATGCAGAGCGCCTTGATGCCATCGGGGATGGATCGCAACGTCAGCGTTTCGGTCACCGAGGAGCGTCCTTTGCCGAGGTGCTTGCCGATCTCCTCGTGCGTCAGGCCGAACTGATCGGCCAGCGCCTGCATGCCATCTGCCTCTTCGAACGGAGTCAAATCCTTGCGCTGCAGATTCTCAATGAGCGCGATTTCGAGGGTCTCTTCGTCGCCGACGTCCTTCTCGATGCATGGGACTTCCGTGAGCCCCGCCGCGCGCGCGGCGTGGAACCGCCTCTCGCCCGAGATGATCAGAAATCGGCCACTCTCCCTCAAAGGACGCACGAGGAGCGGCTCCAGAACGCCCTTGCTGCGCACCGACTCCGTCAGCTCGCGGAGATCTCCGCGGTCCTTGCGGGGCTGCGTGGCATTGGGCTCCACCAGATCGATGGCGATCATGCGTCCGATGGCCGCGCCGCTGCGCGCCGAGATTTCTTCCACGTAGTGGGCGTCATGCCGCATCTTCACTACCAACGGCAGACCGCTTCGTTTAAGCGACACGTTGCAGAACCTCCTGCGCCAGACGTTCGTAATCAACGGCGCCGGGCGAGCCAGGAGCAAAGCTGAAGATGGTCTCCTTGTATGCCGGACTCTCTTCAAGCCGAACGTTCTTCCCGATCACCGTCTTGAAAACCTTGTCCCCGAATACCTGATGGATCTGCTTCTGGATGTCTCGCGCCAGATTGGTGCGACGGTCAAACAAGGTGAGGACCACGCCCAGAAGCTCCAGCTCGGGGTTGGGGCGCGCGCGAATGCGCCCCAGCGTATCCAGCAGATCGTCCGTGCCCTCCATGGCGTAATACGCGGCCTGGATGGGTACGAGGAGGTGCGAGGCCGCCACCAGCGCATTGACCGTAAGAATGCCAAGGGCGGGAGGGCAATCAATCAGCACGAAATCGAAGTCCTGGCGGCAGGAGGCCAGTGCGTCTTTTAGCCGAAAGGGCGCGTCAAACTGCCCCGCTAGCAGAGCCTCGAGTTTCGCCAGCGCCAGCTTCGCGGGAGCGATGCTCAGCAGCGCGGACGGCGTCGGTTTCACAACTTGGCCGAGGGTGGTTTGATGGTCCGCCAGCACTTCGTAGATCGAACTCGTGATGTCAGCAGGATCGAAGAAGGTTAGGGTGGAGTTGGCTTGGGGGTCGAGGTCAACCAGCAGCGTGCGTTTCTTTTTCAGAGCGAGCGCGGCCCCAAGATTGATGGCCGTGGTGGTCTTGCCTACCCCGCCCTTCTGGTTAGCGATCGCGATAACCGGCACCTGTTCGCTCCGTCCGGCCACGGTCCCGGTGTCTTGCGGGACCGGGGCGCATCCCGCCAGAAGTCACATCTTGTAGCGGCCCATGTCCTCGTCCCCCAGGTTCTCCAGCCACCTGCGCAGTTCCTCACTCTGGAACTTGTCAGCGGTCGAGCCGGCCACCTTGGAGTTTTTCAAGACTTCGTCTTCAACGTAAATCGGGCAGTCGACACGCAACGCCAGAGCGAGGGCGTCACTGGGCCGGGCGTCGACGGAGATCACCTGGCCCTCGCGCTCGAGCCAGATTACCGCAAAAAAGGTGTCATCTTTGAGTTCGCTCACCACGACTTTACGCACAAGCGCTTCGAGACCGGTCAGCAGATTCTTGATGAGGTCGTGTGTCATGGGACGCGGCGTGGCCACCTTTTCGATTTCGAGAGCGATGGCGTTAGCCTCATAAATGCCCACCCAGATAGGCAGCACGGCGGGGCCGCTTGCATCCTTTAGGATCACGATAGGCATGTTGGTGGCAGGATCCATCATCAATCCCCGGATTTTCATTTCAACTTCCATACAAGCCCCCGATTATCTGCCGTCGCACCCTCCAACTCAAGCCGTTCATCCCCCACATTGTGGCCGCCTTCGGTCGCCGTGTCCGTTGCTGGAGCGGCCTTTTAGTAAAGGTATCAAAGCGATCGAGAAACGATCTGAATTCCCGTTCTTGAGCATCCAGACGCTTGTCTAGCCCGTCCAAGCGAGCCTGATGCAGTTCGATTTGCGCTGAGCCAGCTTTTGTGAAAGCGTTAATAAGTCGCTCGGCTACTTCCTGCCTCTTTCGCAACTCTTCCATGCCGGCGTCGAAGTTCGCCTTGAAGGCCGACAAACTGGCGTCAAACCTGGCCTGCTGCTCAAAAAGAAAGGTCATGGTTTTTCAACGTCCATAATCGCTTGCGCTCTCCGCACACTCACCCACAAGGCTATTCGGGCCCGCCGCTGTCACCCTCACATTCATATAACGCCCGTTCCACCCGGGTTCGCCCGGGAAATTCACCACCCGGTTGCTGGTGGTCCGGCCCACCACTTGGCCGAGCTTCGGCTGGTAGCCTTCGACTAGAACTTCAAATTCGCGTCCCACCAGAGCCTGATTGCGCCGCAACTGAATCTGCCGCTGGCGCTCCTGTAGCTCGATGAGGCGCCTCCCCTTCTCCTCTTCCGGCACGTCGTCGCTCCAACCGCCGGCTGGTGTCTTGGGCCGCGGCGAATACTTGAAGGAAAAGACCTGGTCGTACTCCACCTCGTCGAGAAGAGCGAGCGTCTGCCGGAAATCAGTTTCGGTTTCACCGCAAAAGCCAGTAATCATGTCCGTCGAAATGCTGATCTCACGCTTCGCACGGCGGACGCAATCGATCTTTTCCAGGTATTCTTCGCGTGTGTAGGTGCGCCGCATGCGTGCGAGCACCGTGTTAGACCCACACTGAACCGGCAGATGAACATGGTCACATAGGGTAGGGTGCGCGTCGATGGCGGCGACGATGTCCGGGGTAAAGTCGCGCGGGTGCGAAGTGGTAAAGCGCACACGCCGCACACCCTCAACTTCGGCTACGCGGGCGAGCAAATCAGCGAAGCTGAGCGCCGACGACGATGGGTCACGCCACGAATTTACTGTTTGACCGAGCAACTGGATCTCCGTGTAGCCAGCATCCACAAGGCGCCGGCATTCTGCCAAAATACGGTCCGCCGGCCGGCTTCGTTCAGGGCCCCTCGTTGTGGGCACGACGCAGTACGAACAAGCCTTGTCGCAACCTTCGATGATGGTGAGATAGGC
>JASHYZ010000529.1 GCA_030042795.1 Terriglobia bacterium
GCGGGACGGCGCGGTTTGTGGCCGCGGACATTTCGCGGCCGGACGACGCCAAGAAGATCACGGAGGAAACGCTCGCGGCGTTCGGCGGGCTAAACATTTTGGTGAACGACGCTGCGGCTTTCGTCCTCAAAGGCTTTGCCGCCACCGTCGAGGACTGGCAACGCTCGCTCGGCGTTAACGTGATCGGAAGCGCGATGGTGACCGCCCACGCCGTGGAAGCCATGAAGAAGACGGGCGGAGCCATCGTGATGCTGGGCTCGATTTCAGCCTTTTGCGCGCAGCCTGACTTTTTCGTCTATAGCGCCACCAAAGCGGCTTTGGTGCAGATGACGCGCAATATGGCGATGGACCTAGGACCCTCCCGAATTCGTGTGAACGCCGTTTGCCCGGGAACCATTCTGACAGCCGCCTCCATGAACCACATCACGAAGATCGGTTCCACGGTTGAGGAGTTCAATCGCACCGAGGGCGCAAAGACTTTTCTCGGCCGAATCGGTCAGCCTCGCGAGGTTGCTCATGCCATTCGCTTCCTTGTCTCGGACGAAGCGTCTTACATTACCGGCGCAACGCTGATGGTGGATGGAGGCTACTCAGCTATGTAGCCTAGAATAGTCGTGAAGCGGCAGGACCTTCGCCGGTGGCCTCATTCGACCACCTCAAACTGCTTCAGACTTTCTTCATCGATGGTGAGGCCCAGCCCCGGTTTGGTCTCGTCTAGCTCAATGTAGCCGTCGTGCGGCGTTGGCTCGCCTTTGAAGATGTACCAGAAAAGTTCGTTGCCCACCTCGACGTCCACTGGCGGGAAGAACTCCGCGATGGGTGAGTTTAAGCTTGCCATGACGATGTGATAGTTGTGCATCTGCCCGGCGTGAGGAATCACCGGCACTTCGTAAGCCTCAGCCATCGCCGAGACTTTGCGTGCTTGCGTGATGCCGCCCACGCGGTTGGTATCAAACTGAATGATGTCGAGCGCGCGCGCGTCCAACATCTCGCGGAAACCGTATTGAGTGAACTCGTGCTCGCCGCCTGAAATCGGCACCCGATGCATGGCTTTGAGCTCCGCGTACCCGGCAATGTCATCCGGGATCACGGGTTCTTCCAGCCAGCGGAGGTTGAAGGGTTCCAGCAGCCGGACCATGCGGCGAGCATATTCCAGAGTCCAGCCCATGTATGCGTCAGCCATAAGGTCGATGCTGTCGCCGATGGCCTCGCGCACCGCGCGGACCAGTTCCAGGTTGCGCTGCATACCCTCGGCGCCGTCAACTGGCACCCATCCAAATCTTAGCTTCATGGCGCGAAATCCTTGCTCCTTGTAACGCCTCGCCTCGCGCGCCATTTCTTCGAGCGGCTGGCTGTAAAGCCGGCTGGCATACACCGGGATTTTGGGCTTCGTCTTGCCGCCCAAGAGCCGGAATACCGGCTGCTTCACAATTTTTCCCATCAGGTCCCACAAGGCGATGTCCACCGCGCTGATGGCAGCCATTCCAATCCCTTTGCGGCCGAAGGCGATCGTACTGCGATACATGTGCTGCCAGAGAAATTCGTAGTCGAACGGGTTCTTGCCCACCAGGACCGGTTTCAAGTAGATGTCGATGATCTGCTTGGCCACGCGCGGGGCCAGCGCCGCGTTGCCGATGCCAATCTCGCCCGCGTCTGACGCGACTTCGACAATCAACCAGCTATGAAAGCGGAACGTCCCCATAGAATCGGCTGGAAGCTGGAGCAGGTCAACAGGGTTGGTGCAAAAGTGTGGTTGCGGAGCCACGGTCTCTTGCTTCCACTCCACCACTCGCGTGCGTACTTCGGTGATCCTCACAAACTCACAACCTCCTTGCCCGTTACGGTGAGCACCGCCGTCAGGTTTGGCGAGCGCCGGAAGTAAACTGCCCTCCGACTTGGCGCCAGATTCCACGCGGGTTCGCATCTTGCAACTCCGCGGGCAGGGCGGAATCAGGAAAATCCTGATAACAGACCAGCCGCGTGAATCGCAATATCGCCCTGCCGCCCACCGAAGTGCTGCGGCCGTCAGATGTCGCAGGGAAGGGCCCGCCGTGAACAATGCCGTTGCACACTTCGAGACCCGTAGGGAAGCCATTGAAGATGACGCGGCCGACCTTGGTTTCGAGAACCGCTATAAGGTCGGCGTACTCCCGAAGATCTTCCTCCGTACCGTGGATCGTTGCCGTCAGGTTCCCCTCCATACGATGGGCGATGGCCAGCATTTCTTCCCGGCTTCCCGAATGAACCAGCACCGTAGAAGGGCCGAATATTTCAGACCTCAGGGTGGGATCTTCCAGCAGCGTCGCGGCGTCGGTTTCGAACAAAGCTGTTCCCGAGCGCGAGGCATCCCCTTCATCTTTAATCGCCGATTCCTGCACGGCCCGTGCCTTCACCCGAGGACGGGCTGATCGTTCCACTACCCCACGACGATAGGCCGACGCGATGTTTCGGTTCAGCATGGTTCCGGGCGGCGTCGCGTTCATCAGTTCGGCCAATTGCGAGGCGAAGTGACTCGAGTTGCCGGTTGTAACCACGATTCCAGGGTTGGTGCAGAACTGGCCCACACCCAGCGTGACTGAGGCGTGGAGGCCCTTGGCAAGAGCTTCTCCACGCGATTCCAGGACGCCCGGCAGGATGAAGACCGGATTCACGCTGCCCATTTCAGCGTAAAAGGGTATGGGCTCGGGCCTCGAAGAGGCGATTTTCATCAGGGCGGTTCCACCGGCTCGCGATCCTGTAAAGGCCACGGCCTTTACTTCCGGGTGCGCAACCAAGGCGCCCGCTACCTGGTGGCCGGCATCGTAGAGCAGCGAAAAGACTCCCTCAGGCAGCCCCAGTCCCTGAGCCGCGTTTCGGATTGCCATCCCGGCGAACTCGGCCGTTCCCGGATGCGAGTAATGTGCGAGCGCCACCACCGGATTACCGCCCGTCAGGGCCGATGCCGTGTCGCCACCCGCCACCGAGAAAGCCAGAGGAAAGTTGCTGGCCCCCAACACCACAACCGGACCTAACGGTATCCGCAAGGAGCGAACGTCCGGCTTGGGAAGGGGCTGGCGTGCCGGATCGCCCGGATCAATGCGGGCGTCAACCCAGGAGCCCCCTTCGGCAATTTCAGCGAAGAATCGAAGCTGAAAGCAAGTGCGCGTCCGCTCATTCCGAATGCGCGGCGCCGGAAGCGCCGTCTCACGAACCGCCCTTTCCACGAGTTCCTCGCCAAACGCTTCGAGGTTGTCTGCAATGCGCCGGAGGAATGCGCCTCGTTCGCGACCCCGAAGACGGCGATAGGCCGAGAAGCTCTTCGCCGCCAACTCCGCCGCCTTGTCAACCCCCGCCAGTGAGGACGAGTGATACGCGGGCAAGAGTTTCTCGCCGGTTGACGGGTCAAAACCGTACAGGTCTTTGCCGCCCTCATGGCCGCGCTTATAGCCGTAACCGATGATCGAGTGTCCTGTGAGTTCCATATGCTGAGAACCGCTGACCTCGGGAACACGTTTCGGAAGGGCGGAGTTCACACCGCCGCTACAGCTCTCTCATTCGACACGATTGCACAGCTCACCGATTCCGTCAATTTTGATCGCGATCTCGTCGTCGCGTTGCAGAGTGAAGTCCGTCGGAGGAACGATGCCCGTCCCCGTCATCAGCAGACAACCGTGCGGGAATGAAGTTTCACGGTAAAGATAGGCCACCAGTTCTGCAAAGGACCTCTTGATGCTGCGGATCGTGGTGCCATCCGAGAACACAACGGCTCCGTCCCGTCGAATGCTGAGGTCAATTTTCGTGTCCGGCGAAAGAGGCTCTTGGGTAAGATAGACGCACGGTCCTAGGGCGCAGCTTCTGTCGTAAACCTTGGCTTGAGGCAGGTAGAGCGGGTTCTCACCTTCGATGTCGCGTGAACTCATGTCATTACCGATGGTGTAGCCAATGATGGCGCCACGGTTGTTGATGACAAGGGTCAGTTCAGGCTCCGGGACGCTCCACTTAGCGTCGCGGCGGATACGCACTGGAGCACCCGGACCTACGACTCGATAGGGTGGAGCCTTGAAGAACAGCTCGGGCCGCTCCGCTTCGTAAACCTTGGCGTAGAAGTCGCCGCCGCCGGCGTCTTTGGATTCTTCCATGCGCGCGTCGCGGCTGCGATAGTAGGTCACACCGGCCGCCCACACCTCCTGGCTGCCGATCGGCGCAAGCAGGTCAGCCGGCGCCGGAGCGGGGCATGACGTCAGACCACGCGCGTCCCTAAGTGTGTCCGCTTCGTTGATGAGAGCGTCCCAGTCCGTGCAGATGAGCTGCGAGAAGGCGCCCGCTTCCTCTAACATGATGCCGTACCGAGTGCGAAACAGCTTCATAACACTTTAGCCTAGTCCTCCCCGGGCCTGAAATTGCTCTTTTACCGCAACCTGTTACGACGCGTGCCGTCCATTAGGACGTAGAGTCAGGGAGCCGTCCGGGTTTGTCTCCTGGTGACAAGCCCACTGCATCGGATAGCGCACTCCCTTCACCTCGATTTCCGCCCGGAGTTTCAAGCCTTGCCACTTTGTTCCTTTGGGTAGCACAAACTGCGCCTGACGGATTTTGCCGGGCAGCGGATAGCCTGCGTCCAGCCCTCCGGTGGCAAGTGCTTTCCCGTCGTTGCTTTCCACCGTCACTCGCAGCACTCCCGGCACCCCGGCGAGTCCATCGTTCGCGAAACCGACGATCAGCCCGAGATAGCCGCCGTCTTCGTAGCTCCAGATAAAAGAAGGCCTGATGGCATAGCCGATCTTTCGATTGATGGTGTCAAACCACTTCGGAGAATCGTGGTAGCAGTTCAGGAGGTGCTCGGCCTTGATGTGATGGAAATTCCAAAGCGACCAGTAGTTCACCCCTACGTCCATCACGTGGACAATGATGTCGCCAATTTCTGTCACGCCCTCGTGCTCCCGCACCGATCCGGGCGCACCCGAAGGCATGCCTTGTTCGAGCACCGCCGCCACCCAGGGAGGGCGATTGCTGAGAGCCTCGATCTGCTCGTTCTCAATAAAGATCGTGTCGCTGCGGACCCAGTTGGCACTGCGCACCGTGCGGTCCAGAAGTTCGGAGTTGCCGACGCGGCTGAAGTCGGGCTGAGTGTTGGTGGCGAGCGGGGTCTTGCTGAAGGCGTCGAGTTGAACCTCCAACATGTTGATCCAGGTGCGCTCCGCGGTGGGATAATCCGGGAAAGGGTTATTGGTGAACGGCCAGGTGTGCCCTTCGCCCCAGAAGCCGTACATGAACGTGTCAATGAACTCGACTGAGGGATTGCCGTTGTACTCAGCGGCGAGCAGCCCCACAAGCTCCTTGAATGCGTCCTGGAAGGCGGGATTGTCGAAGCGGGGCTGATCGTATGTCTCCTTGGCTACAAACCGTTTCGGGTCGCGCTTCCACTCGCCGGCTAGTCTCACCATCGGCACTTT
>JASHYZ010000530.1 GCA_030042795.1 Terriglobia bacterium
ATCGCGCAGGCCTCGCACCTGCACGAATTCACGCCGGAGTACCAGTCCATCGTGTTTGACAAGGGCGCTATGGTGTTTCACATGCTGCGCTGGGTTATCGGCGACGCCGCCTTCTTCGACACGCTGCACGCCATGGCCACGCAGTACGCCTTCAAGAGTATCACCACGGCCGAATTCCAGAAGCTCGCGGAGAAGGCCAGCAAGCAGCAGCTCACATTTTTCTTTGCCCAATGGGTTGATTCCACCGGAGTACCGCAGTTCAAACGCACCTGGGCGGTGTATCGGACGCAGACGGGTTACCAGGTGGTGGGCAAGATAGAACAGGATCTTGACATCTTTCGCATGCCGGTGGAGATCAGGGTGTACACCGAAGGCCGGAAGCCCACCAACACCCGGGTTGACATGACGGGCACCACGGCGGACTTCACCGTTGACACCCTCACCCGGCCTCTGCGCGTGGTGGTGGACCCCGGCAGCCGGCTGCTGAAGTATGATGACCAGACGCGCATTGAAGTGGAGATGGCCAAAGCCGATCAACTGGTGCAGCAGCAGGCGTACCTGGAGGCGATCAAGCAGTACCAGGAAGTTCTGCAACTCAACAAAAACAGCTCGCTGGCCCACTACCGCATCGGCGAAAACTTGCTTCGGTTGCGCAACTACAACGCGGCGGTGGAGTCTTTCCGCGATGCTCTAAACGGGGATTTGCAGCCCAAATGGGTGGATGTTTGGAGCCACCTGATGCTGGGCCGTATCTTTGATATCACCGGCCAGCGGGACCGGGCGTTGAACGAGTATCAGCGCGCCCTTCAGACCAACGACAATACACAACACGCCATCGACCTGGCCAACCAATATATCCAGAAGCCTTACACCGAAGGCGGTGGGCAGCAAACGGCTAACGCCTCGGATCATTAGGCTACATCGATAGCACTATTATTAGCTTAGAGGGCTTCACCGGCGCGCGCAGTGAGCTGACGGTACGTCTCTTCGAAAATGCGGAGCGCCTGTGCGTCGTAAAGCACGAAGTAGATTCTCTCCAGGCTGGTGCGGTATTTCAGGTGCTCCAACATTTCGCCCATCAGAATGCGAGCGCATTCTTGCATGGGGAAACCCGCGACGCCGGTTCCAATGGCCGGGATGGCGATGCTTTTCAGCCCCCTCTCCTCAGCGCGCTGCAGGCTATCGTGGAAGGCGAGCCGCAGCGATTCGGCGGAAGTCAGGCCTCCCAAACGCATACTGGCCGCGTGGATGACGTAGAGGGCTTTCAGTCGTCCACCGGTGGTGACGACGGCAGCGCCGAGCGCGACAGGAGCGAGGCGGTCGCAATCTTCCTGAACTGCCGGGCCGCCTTTGGCGCGAATCGCGCCTGCTACGCCGGAGCCCAGCACAAGTTCGGTGTTAGCGGGGTTCACGATGGCGTCCACATCCATTTCCGTGATGTCGCCCTTGAGGAAATGGACCTTCCGCATCATCGCTGTCCACTGGCCGTAAGAATCTGCTCAACCCGGATCGTCACGCCGCCAGCTACTTGCAGCCTTCTCCAGATGGGCGGCTTCGACGCGCGCAAAGTCACCTTCAGGCGGTAGACCAAGGAGGTCCCCGGATGGCGCTCGTTCATGCTGGTCTCTCGCCTTCGGGCCGTGACCCGGATCCGGGCGACGTGCGCTAAGGCCGGATGCCCGGAATCTTGAGGCGAATCCTATAAAGGCTCGAGGTGGCAGTGATGTAGAGTGTCTTGCCGTCATCGCCCCAAGTGCAATTGGCAACGTGCTCCGGGATGTGGAACGTACCCAGATGCTTGCCCTCGGGTGAAATCACCCATAAGCCTCCCGGGCCCGCACCGTAAATATTTCCCTTCTTATCCACCTTGATGCCGTCCGGTCCGCCGTCGCCGGGCGCTGACGTGGCGTCCAGCAACACCTTTCCGTTCTCGACCGTGCCGTCGACTTTCACGTCATACCGCATCCACACCTTGTGCGCAGGGTCAGAGACCGCGATGTAGAGGTACTTCTCGCCGGGCGAGAAAGCAATGCCGTTGGGCCACGTGAGGTCCCTGATGACGGGCTCAAGTTTGCCGGGATCGGGAGGTGAACCGGCCTTTTGCGACGCAGCGCCGCGGATGCGAAAGACGCCGTTGAAATCGAGCTCTTTCTGCGGGTCGGTGTCACTTTGGGTGGGCAATCCGTACGGAGGATCGGTGAAGTACAGGGACCCGTCTGACTTGTAAACCAAATCGTTGGGACTATTCAGCCGCTTGCCTTGGTAGCGATCAGCCAGCACTGTCACTTTGGCGCCTGCGGTATAGCCCTCCACTCGGTAGATATTGCGGCGCGCGTGTCCGGCGACCGTGAGGCGGCCGAGCTTGTCGAGCGTCATTCCGTTCGAGCCGGATTCCGGGCCCGTAAAAGGCTGCGAGCCCAAATAGCCGCTGGGCTGTACGAAAGTGGTGAGCGTGCCGTCCGGCATCCACTTCAGAATACGATTCCCCGGAATGTCTGCGAACAGCAGGTAGCCCTGATGAGTCCACACCGGGCCTTCGAGCCATTTGCAGCAAGTCAGGAGCTTCTCAATCTTGGCGCCGGCGGGCACGATGGCATCGAGCGCCGGGTCAGTCTTTTCGATGGAGCCCACAGTTTGGAATTGCTTGCCGGCGTCGGCAAAGCTTCCGGCAAGGACAAGAAGCAGCAAGGGCGAAAGAGTCATGATGGTTTTCATGAATGCATTTTATGAGAAATCGCCAAAAGCTCAAAGCAAAAGCACTCTATCGCTCGCGCCTTCGCATCACTAAGACTCGGTTACGAAGGCCACCTCGTCCTCGCCCAGGAACCGCCTTTGCGGCGCTCTTCGCACGCCTTTCGGCAGACCCAACACCGCCACCAGTGCGATTTGAAACCAAATGACGATGGCCAGCAGGAAGACCATGGCTGCCGCGGTAGACCAAACTCCATACGCCGTTTGTAGCACGAGATACCAGAGGATTCGCCAACCGAGGAAAATCTGCCGGCCGAAAAAGTAGAGCCCGCCAATCAAGGGCGCGGCCGCGAGCAGCAGCAACACTGCATTCACTAAACGGCGCGACAAGCTGGATGGGATTCGTAGCAGTACGAATGCGTAAGCCAGAGGGCCGAGAAAGAACCACAGGCCGTAGGGACTGAGATACAGCGCTCCGACCACAATCACGTACATCCAGACGCAGAAAATGCGCTTCGAGGGCGCAAACTCGTCCGGCGGTGACGGGATATAGCGACGGAGAACTCCGACAATAATGTACCCTGCCAGCAGGACGCCCACGAGTGGCGCCGCTACTCGAAGCGGGACGGTGTAAAGAAAGGGATCTTTCGGGGTGGCGGGATACAGTTCGTAGCGTTTGAGCAATCCAGACGACGTCACAGCATGCAGAGCCACCAGTCCGGCAAACAAGGGAAGTGCATAAATCCCGGGACGCAAGTACCTCCAGAGGATGCGGGGCAAGTGATCCTCTTGAAAGCTGAGTCCGGCCAGCACACAGGCCACCATGAAAGGCAGGAGGCCGAGCGTCTGCAACCACTCCACCGTAGTGCGATCTAGCCACTTATTGCCCCCGAGACCCAAGTATCTCCCCTCGCCTGCGGGCGAGGTTTTCATCCCGTCAAGGTAGGAAACGGCCTGCTCGAGGGTGGCGCCCGTCATTTGAAACGTAGCAGGATCGAAGTTCTGGAAGACGTCCTGTATCGCGTGATACCGCGCTCGGGCGGAGGCCGGATCGGCCGGTACGGTTGAGACGTTGATCGCCGGAATCCCCACCCGCAGCAGCGGACCTTGATCCTGAGACGACACCTCGACCGACCGTTCCAGCCACTCCAGGAGCGGACTCGGGCCTCTCACCCGCACACCTTGCAAAATTCCGGATTGCTTCAGGGTCTCGCGGAGCCAGAGCGGAGTGTACCCGGCCTTCTGTCCCTCGCAATCAATCGCCAGCCCGGTGGCGCGGCCTGCAGTGAGGTAGTCAATCGAAATCACGGCCACCGTCTGCCGGGACTCAAAGAAACCGCGCAGAGACCGTGCGCCGATCATCCCCCACTCCTCCGCATCGGTGGCTACGAAGATCAAGCCGCGATCGCGCGGGGCCGCTCGCAGCACGCGGGCGAGTTCCAGAAGCGCGCCCACTCCTGAAGCATTGTCCTCTGCGCTCTGATGTGAAGTGAACTGGCCGTCATAGTGCGCAATCACCGCCACCGTTTCAGGCACTTCGCCGGGGAGTTCCGCAATCACGTTCTGGCCCTCCACGCGCTGCCCGGCCAGCCACATACTGAAGAAGTCCGTCGACACGCGATAGCCAAACTGCCGGAACCTGGAGCTAATGTAGCCGGCCGCTTGGCCCGCGGCCGGCGTGCCCGTGACGCGATCGGGATATTGTTCCGCAAGCACCCGGGTGTTTTCCATCGCCGAGGCCGCATTGAACTGAGGGCTGATGCGCGCCATGTCGGGCAGCGTGTACCGCCGCAAACCATGAGCCACCAACACCACCATGGCGATGAATACCAGTACGGCGCAGGCAACCACGGTCAATCTATTCTGTGGGTTCAACATAACCGAGGATCGCGTTGGATCGTGGAAAACTGCGGACCGGGCGGCAAGCTTTGCGGCGCCGCGAGGAGCACTTCCCCTGAGCTCAAGCGCCGGCCTCCGTATGAGCGGTGACGTAATCTGACGATCGGGGCGTCTCTTGCATGCGGTAAAAGTGATTCAAAGGAATGCGACCGGGGCCAATCGGATAGGCCTTCTTGATGGACTCGGCCACGTAAGCCTTGGCCAGCATGATGGCATCGGCGAGCTGGCGGCCGAGAGCAAGATGCGCGGCAATGCCTGCGGAGAAGGTGCATCCCGCACCGTGAATATGGTCGGGTTTGCAGCGTTCACCCGTGAAGGTCTCAAGCCCTCCGCCGTGCCCATAAACGTCCACCGGCTTTTCCAGATGCCCTCCCGTTACCACCACCGCACGGGCGCCAAGTTCAATAATCTTGCGAGCCGCCGCCTTCATTTCCTCCACGCCCTCCACCTTTAAGCCGCTTAGCGCCGCCGCCTCGGCCAGGTTCGGAGTGACGACGCTCACCTGAGGGAGCAACCGGTCCCGTAGAAACTGAAAACCGCGCTCATCGATCAAAGGCAAGCCGCTCGACGAACGCAGCACAGGATCGAGCACGCAAGGCAAGGCGGCATGAGCGTCGAGAAATTCGCTCACCATTTTGGCGATGGCAGCATTCGCCAGCATTCCGATCTTCACCGCGCGGATTTGGCCGTCGGCGGCCACCGATTGGAGGCAGTCGCGCAGCAAGCTCGCGTCCACCGGGTGAACCGCTTGCACGCCCAGAGTGTTCTGCACGGTCAGGGCGGAGATGGCCGCCAGCCCGTAACACTGATGCGCCGCGAAGGTCTTGAGATCAGCGCTGATGCCGGCGCCGCTCGAAGGATCGAACCCGGCGATGGTGAGAATCACCGGCGGTATGTGATTGGTCGATGGGCTAGAAGGCGTAGCTCTTGCTCCGTCATTGGGAATCCGCACTCTCTCAGCGATTATAGAAGCGTGTGAGCGCGTGTCAACAAGGAATTCGTACTTATCGGTACTTACCCTCCCCCAGTTTTAGCAGTTTGTTGAAAAACCCGTCCCGACTGTCATTCCGAGGAGCCGCCGGCGACGGGGAATCGCGTAGTTCCTTTAATTTCAGAGCGAGATTCCTCTGCCTCGCAACTCTCGGCGTCGGAATGACACGGTTCCGAAATGTTTTTCAATAACCTGTTAGAATTTTTCTCCATTCGCTGCAAAAATTCTCATTTTTTCATCCGGACAGCCTTCAGCTTTTTGCCGTCAAGCCGTCGGCTGTCCGCGGTCCGTCGTTCGTAGATCGTAGTCCGTAGATCGTGGTTCG
>JASHYZ010000531.1 GCA_030042795.1 Terriglobia bacterium
TGCCGGCAGGCGTAGCCCGGCGCCGGTTCAAAGCGTTGTTCGCGGATGGCCTCTGCCACCTGATGAATCTCGCGTTCCACAGCGTCAAGGTCCTTTCTGGTTCGCACGCTGGAAACAACCTCATTGGTGGTGAGATTGTAGAAAGTCAACCTCGAAGGGCGCAGCCCCAAAGCGCGTTCAGCGGCGAGAGCGTACACCGAAAGCTGGACGCTCTTTTCCGCGTCCTTTTGCGTCCTTGGCCGGCCGGTCTTGTAGTCAATCAGCTCCACCTCCGAACCTGGCGGCGCAAGGTGAGGACTTGCGCTAGAGGCGTCTCGCTGGCCTTCCCGCAGCGTCGCACTTACCGGCACCAGCTTCAGAGGCTGTGAACTGAGCGCTTGCACCTGATCGATTCGTCCCTGCACCTTGACGCCGCTCACCTCAAGACTGAAACCCTGTTCACTCGCGAGGTAATCTGGCACAGGCTCTAAGTTTTGCCGACTGACGAACTCGCGCAGTTGATCGAGACCGTCCCGCTTCGACTGTTCCACGTGGTACCCATCCTGGAAGCCTGTGTCTTTCCAAGCGCGCAGGAAGTACAGCTCCACATCTTCAAAGCGCGGCGTGCCTTCCTGGCCCAGCTTGCCTTCCTGGCGAAGCTTGAAGTAGTAGCGCACGCTCTCATGCATCACGGCGCCGAAAGTCAGAGCGCCTTGGGGCGCCGCTTGAATCTTCAGCAGGTGTTGGAACTTGAAGCGCAACGGGCAGGCGCGATAGGCCTCAATGGCGGTTGCGCTGAGGGTAAGGGGCTTGTTCTGTTCCGCAACTTCCCTCACCGGTCTTCGCGCCCACTCTTCGAGGTCCGGGTGCAGCATCTCGATGTGATCCTGCGTTGCGAACAGGCTCATTTGAGCGCCCGCACCTCGCGTGCGCTCTGACAGCAAAACTCGTACTGGCCGGACAGCCTGTGGGGCAGCCGTACTTGTCGTCTCAGCCGTACCCTCCATGTCCGGCGCCTGGATCCGCTCGATGTCGTGGGCTTCAACAGCTCGGTCCGATAGCAGATCTTCCACAAACGCCGAAGACTTACGCCCCAGTTTGACGAAGGCGCAGACGTAGAACCGTTGGCGCGCCCGCGTGAGCGCCACGTAGAACAGCCGTCTTTCTTCCTGCAGGTGAATGCCGGGCGGCGCCGGCGGGCCCTTGCGCAGCGCGTCGGGAAACTCGATAACAGGTCTCTTTTCGGTTGCGGGAAAACGCTGCCGGGCAACGCTCAGCACGAATACGACAGGAAATTCCAATCCTTTGGCAGCGTGAACGGTCATCATCTGTACCGCGTCCAAAGGTTCTGGAGCTTCAGCGGTCTCAACCACGCCGCCAGCCTCAATAAAGTAATGCAGATATTCCATGAAGGCTTCGAGGGCAGTTCGCGGACTATCGCTTTCGGTCTCGGGCGGCGGCGCCAGACTCCCAGTTTGGTGTTTCTTCTCCCACTCCTCCACAAATTTCCGAAAAGCTGCCACTCGATCCTTGTCCGGACCGGCAGGCAAAGAACCTATACCGAGCCCGTCCACCAAACGTTCGAACAGCTTCGTCATGGGGGCCACGGCGGCGAGTTGACGAAGTCTGCCGAGCATTGCTTCAAGCTGCGGCCATCCGGTGCGCCGCAGATCGGTTGCGAACAGCGTCTGTTCCAGGGAGCGAATCGCGGTGTACAACGATGACTTTGCCTGGCTGGCGCGGCGGCGCGCGTCTCCCGCGAGATCCTCGGGAAACCGCCAGCGCGGCGCCAGCAGAACGCGCGTGAGACTGATGTTGTGGTGTGGAGACTGGATGAGGTGAAGATAGGCGACGAGATCGCGCGCCATGGGCGTTCGCAGGATGGACAGTCCGCGAATGTTGAAGGGGATTTGCCGCGAGCGAAGCTCACGGACCAATCCGTCGCGATAGAGGTGCCCGCGGTAGAGCACCGCGATATCGCCCCGCTGAGTTCCCCGGGCCGTCAACCGCTCAATCTCGTCAGCCACCCATGTGGCTTCGCTGCGCTCACCCGGTGACTCCACCAGACACACTCGCGGCCCTTCGGCGTTTTCAGTGCGAAGGGGCGGCTTTGCCTGATACCGTCCTTGGTTCTTGGCAATCACCACGTCGCTTGCCCGCAGAATTCTGCGCGTGGAACGGTAGTTTTGGTTCAAGTAAACCGTCCTGTGGCCGGGAAAGGCCTCATCGAACATCCGGAACGCGCCGCTTGATGCGCCTCGGAAGCGATAGATGGCCTGATCGTCGTCGCCAACCGCTGTGATGTTACAATGGGGAGCGACGAGGCGTTTCAGAATTTCGACCTGCGCAAAGTTGGTATCCTGAAATTCGTCCACCAGAGCATAGTGAAAGCGCTCGCGGTAGGTGGCCAGCAAATCCGGCTCGCGTTCCCAGAGGCGCAGCGTCTGGCTGATGAGACTGCCGAAGCTGGCGCAGCCGGCCTGCTCCAAGAGCTCGCGGCTGCGGCGAAACACACGCATCAACTCTTCTTTCTTCTCGAGCTCGGCAAGGTCCTGGCTGTCTCCGGGAGCGCGATCAAACTCAGCCCGAAGCCGCGTCACGTAAGCGGCAAAGTCGTCCGGCTCCACCAGTTCGTCCTGGCAGCGCGAGAAGAACTCGTTGAGATCGTGCAGAAAGGCTCCGGGCTCGGCGAGCTTCCGGTAGTGCTCGAGGGCGAGCGATCGCATGCGTCTGCGCAGGAAAATCCACAGGTCGATTTTATCGAGGAGCTTTTGATCGAAGTTCCGCTCAGTGAGCACTTGATTGCAAAAGGAGTGAAAGGTTGCGATTAAAGGCGGGGTCTCGAGGCCGGGTAGCGCATCGTGCACGCGGGATCTCATCTCCCAAGCGGCCTTGTCCGTGAACGTGAGAGCGAGAATGCTCTCAGGGCCGATCCGAGCTTCCGCATATCCCTCGCGGCCTCCCAGCAGGTGAACAATTCTCTCCGTAATCACGCGCGTCTTGCCCGTGCCCGGACCGGCGATGATGAGCAAGGGACCGTCGCCGTGTTCCACTGCCGCGCGTTGTTCGGAATTCAACTCTAGGGCGGAAGCCACATCGACATTATTTCGCGAAGCCCAGCGGGAGGCAAGGGAGTCCGGAACCCAGCCTCTCTCGAAGCTCGACTCATTGGGTTACCCGTATTCATACGGGTAACATTTTCAAATTGCGCGACGACCGCCTACGGGTAACATTTTAGATTGCGCGATTTGCGCGATACGTGCTATTTGCTGTCAAGGTGTTTTTATATATACTGCCCGTCAAGGGGGGGGATTCAGCGAACGGGTCGCAGGAGACGGTTGGAGTCGAACGTGGACCCATTCGCTCAGTGATAAAGTCCTTGAGTGTCGAGTGCCACAACATCTTGGAACGAAATGACCAATCGGAATGAATCCTTAAAGGAGGGTTGAGTTAAGAGAAGTTCTACTGTGTCTATCCAGTATGGCGACAATTGCTCAAGATGTGGAGCCCCAACCTGAAACTCTAAGGAGAACTTTGCCGGGCCGCGTTTTCTGGATTACTGGTTTATCGGGTGCTGGTAAGACAACCTTAGGACGCGAATTGTGGAGCCAATTGCGCGCCGCCGGTCGCCCCGCCACCTTTCTCGACGGCGACGCGCTTCGGGTCGTGATCGCCGACGATCTCAGCCATGATGCCGGCCATCGACGGAGATCGGCGATGCGCAACGCGAGGCTGTGCCGATTGCTGGCTGAGCAAGGCACAGACGTTGTGTGCGCGACGATCTCGCTATTTCACGACGTACAACGTTGGAATCGGGAGAACATCCCCGGCTATCACGAGATCTATCTTCGGGTCCCGATCGAGGAGCTCCGGCGCCGGGATAGCAAAGGCATCTACGCGGGCGCTGAGCGCGGAAATATGCGCGACGTTGTTGGCCTTGACGTGCTGGCGGAAGCGCCTGAGGCACCTGATCTTGTTCTCGACAATTATGGGACCCTCGACGTTGCCACAGCGGTTGACCGCATTCTGGCAGCATGCGGCGGGCGGAATGGAGCCAATGCGGCCCATCCGGAGGGCGTCATCACCTTCAAGACAAAGGCTGAATCTCTGGAAGCAGTAGCACCCCTGCTGCGCAAGGGACGCGTCCTCCCGCAGGTCCGATTCTCGGTTAAAGATTGGCGCTCGGATTCCGCTCGAGTGCTCACTACCATCCTCGCTGAGCCCTGGGGTTCAAGCCGGGTCATCGTGCGCAGCAGCGCGCGGGGAGAGGATGGCGCCGTCAGTAGCCAAGCCGGCAGATACGACTCGGTGCTGGGCGTTGAAGGCAGCGCCGCGGTGGCACGGGCAATCGATCAGGTCATCCACTCATTTGGCGATGACCTAAGCGACGACGACCAGATTTTCGTGCAGCCCCTGCTTGAACGCGTGGCAATCGCGGGGGTGGTCTTCTCGCGCAGTCTTAGCGGCGGGCCCTATTTTGTTGTCAATTATGACGATGGTTCGGGCCGAACCGATCGTGTAACGACGGGTGTAGGCGACAATCTCAAGATCTTTTATTGCGTCAAGTCGCGGCCCGATGCGTGCCCTCCATTGCTGGCCCCGGTGATCGCTCTGGTCAGTGAGCTCCAGGCCATTTTCGCGTGCGACGCCATCGATGTGGAATTCGCTGTCGGCGGTGACGGTCAGGTGTACCTTCTGCAAGTCCGCCCCCTTCCGGTCGATCGTCAAGAGCCGGCA
>JASHYZ010000532.1 GCA_030042795.1 Terriglobia bacterium
GTCTAGACTCACAAAAGCGCCATAAAGATCATCTGTTGGCTGTTTTGCCTTTCGAGTGTGGTTGGAGTTCTTCATTTGTTCACCACCCCTGTGAGGCTGCGATCTTCTTTCATTTCTCTTGGGCCTTACCCACCACTGGTCTGAAAGACGACCTCAAACGACGACGGCTGCCATCTTCCACGTCGTTGCTGTTGGTCGCCGCTCGCCTTGAGTTTGCCTCTGCCAAGCCGTTGGAGTACGCTTGGGCTATGACCATCCAACTCAAGCCTGACCAAGTTCATGCCAACCTCGCTAAGAGAAAAGAAGGGTGGCTGGCAGACCGCCGCCAACGATGACCGCCTATCAGCTCACCTCCAGAGCTGAAGACGCCCTAGTCTGAAGCTTCATCAGTCTGGAAGCAATTCAATCACGTTGTCGATTCCCAGGCATGCGTGCTCCGCCTTCGTTCGAAGGACCGCAGAAGCGGTCTCGATCTCAGTCAGTGTATCCTGGTAGGCTTGGCTTCCTTTCTTCTGGGTCTTGAGCCTCTGCCGCAACTTCTCGAAAGGCTCGTAATATTCGGCTACCTCGTCTACCAGCGCCTCGGCTGTTCTTTGCAACTGGACGGTACTTACCATGCTCTTTCCAGTCGCCGTTTCAGCCGTGTGACTTCCTCGTGCCATGTTTCAATCTCACCTTCCCCGTGCCGGATGAGCCCCCAATCTGGGTCAGCTTTGTCCGTCTCTGATTTGATCTTATCGTAGTGCTCTCGAATTCGATACTCCCGAGCGGCGATCTTCTTCCGTAACTCTCGGTTCTTGCCCACTCGATGTCAAATTGAAGCAGCACTCAGCGGCTAATTCACTGCCACCAACTCCCTTTTCTCCACCTTCATTCTCTCGGCAGCATGAAGGACAAAGTTCGCGGCCGTGCCCACCACACCCTTGTGGTGGCCGTACTTGTACATGGGCTGCTGCATCTCGGGATGACCAGCAACAAATTCCTGAACCTCTGCGAAGGTGTAGCCGGTCTTTTCCAGCACTGCTTTCATTTCATTCTTGGCCCGCACCTTGGCTTCGCCGAGGGCCATTTGGACGCGGCTGTGGGCGTTCACATCGCCTTCGCCGGAGGTTTCGACGGGCAGGAAGATCATGTCCTTGTATTGGGACACCACGGCGGACTGGGCGCCGTCTGACTGCGTACTTGGCATGCAACCGAAGGGCTTAAGCGAAAGAACCATGTGGCAGAGGTCTTTGTTCGAGTAATAGATATTCTTGGCCACTTCCAGGTGGCCTTCGCCGCCGCCGGCGCGCGAGTTGTAGAAAGGATGGCCGATGCGCTGAAGCTCGTATTGGTCGGTGAGGTGATGCGCCACGCCGCCGAGCGCGTCAATGAGTTTGTGATACTCGCGTTTGAAGATGGTTTCGGCGAAGGTGAGCTTGGCCACCTTCTGCTGTGTTTCGAAGTGGCTGCCGAAAATTCGACTCAGGTTCCAGCGCGAAACATTCTCCGCCACCAAATCGATGCCCCGCCTATCGCGGATTTGCTGCTTGGCTTGGTGAATCATGTAGGTGATCCAGGTGCCGATAGGTTCCACCAGGACCTGGGCGCCTTCCTTCTCCAGGAACTTGAACATGTTGAAATTGCCGTCACCCTCGGTGGTCTGCGCCCAGAATTCACCGGTGATCTTCACAATGGGTTTTATTCGCGTCCGGTCGATCGGGATGGAGTTGAAGCGATCACGGACTTCGCGTAGAGCGGCGGTGTAGTCTTCACCGTAAAGCTGGTCCATGAACTTGCCGATCATTGTCGCGGTGCCGCTAAAGGACGTTTTGCTGAGCCAGTCTCCGAACTTGCCTTCGAGTGTGTAAGGACGCTTCCGCTTCATGACCTCGTGCAACAGATCCATGCACTCGTCGAGCACACGGTCGGTCTCACCGGGACTCACTTCATAGGGCCGGATTTGGTAAGCCACGTCGTTGACGACGTCACCGATGTTCAAGGCATTGAGAATGCCAAGGAAGAAGTCGAGGTTCATCTCCAGGCCCGCTTCGGCCTCGGCCTGGTTCAAGCCGCCTGACTGCTGGAATAGCAGAACGCGGAAACCGTCAAACCCGGAGTTGCGCAGGGCCAGGCGATACTCGGCCTCGTACATACCGAAGCGGCAGGGTCCGCAGGCGCCGGCCGTGAAGAAAACATAACGGTCAATGATCTCCTTCTTGTTAAGCCCGGCTTCCTCCAAGCCCTGCAGGTATTGCACGAGGTTGCCGACAGTAAAATAGGTGGGGTTACACTGGCCGTTGTTGCCGTATTCCTTCCCAAGCTGGAAGGCACGCTTGTTGGGGGTCGGTACGGCCTCGCAGTTGTAGCCGAGGCTCTCGAGGGCGCCGTGGACCAACTTCTCGTGCTTCCAAGTGAGACCGCCAAAGAGGATTGTAGTCTTATCGCGCTCGGCTTTCGTGAAGGCGCGTTCCACAGGGCGGTGAAACTGTTGCTTCGCGCGCTGCTCCAAACCTGCTTCCCGTTCCAAACGGCGGCGTTCCTCCGCAAGACGTTGCCGCAGCAACTCCTCACCCGAAGCGATTTGAACCAAACCTGCCGGAGGCGCTCCGGCTGGTCGAACGTCAGTCAAGTTGTTGAATGGCGCAGTGCTCATATTCACCTCTTTTTCGGACGCCGGCCACTTGAGTTCCGGCAAGCTTAGATTCACGGAGCAATTTGATTACGCCGAGGCCATCAAACCTCGTCAGTGGATGCCGACGTCCGTTTTGTTCCCCAAGGACAGCGGATCACACTCATTCCGCCGCCGGTCCAGAGCCGGCTACCCCACCCTACTTACACGGGCATTATGACCCTAGGTCACCTTCCGGAACAAAAACCATTACAGCGAATGGCGAAATTCCACAGCCGAGGGTGGGATGAGCGACGGTGATTGGAAAGGCTGAAATTTCAATTCGTTAGGGGCAGGAACCAGACCAAATGGCTGATGGTCTCATTACTTCTCTTCAACGAAGGTTGCGAATTTTCGCAGCCGGCGATGACGCTGCTCGATGAGCTTATCGGCGGGCAGCCCCGCGAGCTCCTCTAAGGAAGCGCCAATGGCCGTACCTAAACGCTCTGCGGCCCCAGGTGGATCAGCATGCGCGCCACCCTGGGGCTCAGGCACGATCTGGTCAATGAGGCCGAATCCGAGGAGGTCGCGCGCGGTGAGCTTCAAGGCCCTGGCTGCCTGATGCTTGTGATCCCAATCCCGCCACAAAATGGAAGAGCAGCTTTCAGGGGGGATCACGGAATAGATGGCGTTTTCGAGCATCAAAACGCGGTCGCCGATCGCAATGGCCAACGCACCGCCGCTGCCGCCCTCGCCGTGCACTACCACCACAATGGGCACGCGCAACCTAGGGATTTCCTTGAGATTGTGGGCAATCGCCTCGGCCTGGCCGCGCTCTTCGGCGCCCTTGCCTGGGTAAGCAGCGGGCGTATCCACAAGGCTGATGATGGGCAAGCCGAATTTTTCGGCAAGACGCATCAGCCGCAACGCTTTCCGGTAGCCCTCGGGGTGCGGCATTCCGAAATTGCGCTTCACGCGCTGTTCCGTGTCCCGTCCCTTCTGATGGCCTACCACCATCACAGGGCGGCCTTCGAAGCGCGCCAAGCCGCCCACGATGGCGGCGTCATCGCCAAAACGCCGGTCTCCGTGCAGCTCCTCAAAGTCCGCAAAGAGCGCCTGGATGTAATCGAGGGTGTAAGGACGGTTGGGGTGGCGGGCGATCAACACCTGGTCCCAGGCATCGCCCGAGCCAGCGTCACCGGGAGCCCGGCGCAGGATCTCGAGCTGGCCGCGCAGACGCTCGATTTCTTCACGGTCAGCGTCCGTGGGGCTGCCCTTTTCGAGCTCAGTGATCTGCTGCTCGATTTCATGGGCGGCGTCGCGCTGTTGATTTGCCGTCAAGAACGTTTCTCCACCGAAACCGCGCTCTCTCCGCAGAGCGCACGCAGCCCGGCCAGCAGCTCGTCATTGGCTTTCACGCCCGCGGGCCGTCGAGGTTTCAGCGTAACGCGAAAATTACCTTGCCGGAGTAAGTCAAGAACCACTGCATCCGCGCCGGGGTGACTCGCGAGCAGAGACTGGACCTCGCCCGGCAAGCTGGAGGGAACCTGATCAAGATCGATACGGATCCTCACCGTGCCACGGCTGCCGCTTGCAACTGTGCTCTCCAAAGGCTGAACGTCGTTCACAATCACTTTGGGCTTGGCCGAAGCTTCGTCGCGCCTTATCCTGCCCTTCACCAGTACCACCGCCTCCGGCTTCAAGCGCGGTTGCACCTGCTGAAGGGTCTGTGGGAAGACGATCAGCTCCGAGGTGCCGCGCAAATCCTCCAGGACGCACGCGGCCCAAAGGTCACCTTTCTTGCTGGGTTTCACTCGAATGCCGCTGAGAACGCCAGCCAGCGAGACGGCCGCGTCATTGGCCAAATCCTCTAGCGATATGCTGTCGTGCTTGGCCACAGCGGCCATCTGGGCCCGGTACTTTTCGAGTGGGTGACCGGTGACGAAGAACCCCAGGACCTCCTTCTCGCCGGCTAGCCGCTCAGCTTCGGACCATTCGGGCGCCTGCGGCAGTTCGATCGCGCGCAGGGGCTCAGGTTCCGCACCGCCCGCGAAGAGTCCTGTTTGGCCGGCCACGCTGGCCCTTTGCCGGGCCTGACCCAACTCCATGGCACGGTCCAGTCCGGCCATCATTCGCGCCCGATGCACACCAAGAGAATCCATCGCTCCGGCCTTGATTAAGCTCTCGATCACGCGCTTGTTCATCAAGCGCAGGTCGACATTCTCGCAAAATTGGAAGAGATTGTCGAAACGGCCGAGCTGGCGGCGCGCCTCGATGACCGACTCGATGGCCGCTTCACCCACGTTCTTGATAGCGGTCAAGCCAAATCGGATGCCGAGACCGGAGACCGTTTGCGAAGGCGTGAAGGTGCGGTCGCTCGAGTTGACGTCGGGAGGCAGGATTTCGATGCCCATGTCGCGGCATTCACCAAGATAGAAGGTGAGCTTATCCGGGTTGCCGATTTCCGCCGTCAGCATCGCCGCCATGAATTCTACGGGGTAATGCGTCTTCAGGTAGGCAGTGCGGTAGGCTACCAGCGCGTAGGCAGCGGAGTGCGATTTATTGAAGCCGTACCCGGCAAACTGTTCGATCTGCTCGTAGAGCTTCTTCGCCTTAGCGTCGGGAACCCCATTCTTGCGCGCGCCGGCCAGGAATTTCTCGCGCATGGCGACCATCTCTTCGTGTTTCTTCTTGCCCATGGCGCGGCGCAGCACATCCGCTTCGCCGAGCGAAAATCCGGCCACAGCGTTGGCAATCTGCATCACCTGCTCCTGGTAGACCATGATCCCGTAAGTCTCTTCCAGAATGTCCTTGAGCTGGGGCAGATCGTACGTAACCCGCTTCTTGCCGGCCTTGCGCGCCACGAAGTCGTCAATCATCTGCATCGGGCCCGGCCGGTAAAGCGCGTTCAACGCCGTCAGGTCGCCCAGCCGACTGGGCTTGGCGCGCCGCAGAATGTCCGTCATGCCGCGGCTTTCAAACTGGAAAATGCCCGCCGTTAGGCCCTTTCCAAGCAGTTCATACGTGGCAGGATCGTCAAGCGCCACGGCATCAAGGTCGAGCTTTTCGCCGCGTGTGGCCTCGATCATGCCGGCGCAGTCTTCGAGTACAGTCAAGGTGGTGAGGCCGAGGAAATCCATCTTCAGCAAACCGATTTTCTCGAGATCGTCCATCGCATACTGCGTGGTGATTTCATCTTTATTGCTCTTATAGAGCGGGACGATTTCGCGCAACGGCTGAGGCGAGATCACCACGCCAGCAGCGTGCGTGGAGGCGTGGCGGGCCAAGCCCTCCAGGCTCATGGCCACACGCAAGAGGTCTGCGACACGTGGCTCCCGCTCGTGGAGCTGGCGAAGCTCGGGGGTCTGCGCCAGGGCGTCCTTCAGGGTGATGTTCAGCGTATTCGGAACAAGTTTGGCGATACGATCGGCCTCAGCAAACGGCATGTCGAGAGCGCGCGCGG
>JASHYZ010000533.1 GCA_030042795.1 Terriglobia bacterium
ACGGGAAACTTACTTTGGGGTCGGCGCACCCCGCGCGGTCGCTGCCTGGCTTGTAGTGCAGGCATCTGGCCTGCTGGGTGTGGCACTGGCCTGCTGCCTCCGTCAAGAAGAGGCAGGCTGGAAGCCTGCACCACAAGCCAGGCTTGATTCCTCAAGCCTCGCGAAACCAGTTCTCACGCAGACTCTGAAGGCCCGTCCAGCCTCTGCTCAGAGACGGCGGGGCTGAAGAGTGTGTGTGAATACTCGTAACATCAACGAAGAATCAATAACTTACAAGACGTGCTTAGTGCATAAGTTGTTGATTCTTCGTTGGGCCCCTCAAGTTCTCACACAGACTCTGAAGCCGGTTGAAACCAGGTTTCAACCCAATACCGTTCACTTAACGTAGGGACGACCCTTGTGGTCGCCTGCAGGCGGGCACAAGGCCCGCCCCTACGTCGCGTTTGAATTGATTCGAAGCCATTTCGTGGCCTAAATGAACAGTATTGGGCTGAAGCCCCGCCCTTCCAAAGCATGCCCTGATAGTTTTTCCGCAGCCTGTTAGAGGGTAAGCCCTCACCCTACAGCTTCTGACTCCGTCAGCCAAATGCCGGTTCCTCATAAGTCCCAAACACTCGCCGCAGCACGTCGCACATTTCGCCCAGCGTGGCGTAGGCGCGCACGCACCCCAGAATATAGGGCATCAGGTTTTCGTCGGTGCTGGCGGCGCTGCCCAGCGCTTCCAGGGTAGATTGCACGCAAGCGTTGTCACGCGTGCGGCGAAGCTCGGCGAGTTTCTCGCTCTGCCGGTGAGCCACGGCCTCGTCGATCACCAGAATCTCAATCGGACGCTTCTCTTCGCTCACAAACTCGTTCACGCCCACCATGATCTTTTCCTTGCGCTCAAGTTGCTGCTGGTAAGCGTACGCTGCCTCGTGAATCTCTCGCTGCGGGAATCCCTTTTCGAGGGCTGCCACCATGCCTCCCAGCGCGTCAATGCGATCGAAATAGTTCCAGCAGGCGCGCTCGGTTTCGAGCGTCAGTTTCTCCACGAAGTAAGAGCCAGCGAGCGGGTCCACCGTGCTCGGCACGCCGCTCTCATGCGCGATCACTTGTTGGGTGCGCAGAGCCAGAGTGGCGGCGGATTCGGTGGGCAGCGCCCAGGCCTCGTCCAGCGAATTGGTGTGCAGGCTCTGGGTGCCGCCCAGCACGCCCGCCAGCGCCTGGATGGTGGTGCGCACCACGTTGTTGTAAGGCTGCTGGGCCGTCAGCGAACACCCCGCCGTCTGTGTGTGGAAGCGGCAGAGCCAGGAGCGCGGATTCTTGGCGCCGAAGCGTTCGCGGCACACGCGGGCCCACACTTTTCGAGCCGCGCGATACTTGGCGACCTCCTCAAAAAGGTCGTTGTGGGCGTTAAAGAAGAAGCTCAGCCGCGGCGCAAACTCGTCCACGTCCATGCCGGCGCGCATCACCCACTCCACGTACTCGATGCCGTCACGCAGGGTAAACGCCAGCTCCTGCACCGCCGTCGAACCGGCTTCTCGAATATGGTAACCGCTGATAGAAATAGGATTCCAGCGCGGCACCTGGCGCGCGCCGAAGGTAATGGTGTCCACCACCAGCCGCATGGAGGGCTCGGGCGGAAAGATGTACTCTTTCTGTGCGATGTATTCCTTCAGGATGTCGTTCTGAGTGGTCCCCGAGATTTTCTTCCAGTCCGCGCCGCTCTTCTCCGCCACCACCAGGTACATAGCCCAGATCATGGCCGCCGGGGAGTTGATGGTCATGGAGGTGGTTACCTGCTCCAGCGGCAAGCCCGCCAGCAGGGTCTCCATGTCCGCGAGCGACGAGATTGCGACGCCGCACTTTCCCACCTCGCCTTCGGCGAGCAGGTGATCGCTGTCGTAGCCCATCAGCGTGGGCAGGTCGAAGGCGATAGAGAGCCCGGTTTGGCCCTGCCGCAGCAGGTAGTGAAGCCGCGCGTTGGTGTCCTCAGGGCTGCCGAAGCCGGAGAATTGCCGCATGGTCCAGAGCTTGCCGCGGTACATCGTCCGGTGGATTCCGCGGGTAAAGGGATACTCGCCCGGGTCGCCGAGATCGCGTTGATAGTCGAAACCATCAAGGTCAGCCTGAGTGTACAGACGTTCGATGGGCACGCCGGATAAGGTGGTGAACTTCCGCCCGGTTTGGGCGGGCTCAGGTTCGTTCGGAGGAGCTGTCTTGGGGCTTGCAGGACGCGCGTCGGGGCTTGCGACCTCGACGGCATGATCCTTCTTCATGACAAGTCAATTGCAGCGTACTTGGGAGGAAAAGTCAACGAAGACATGGAGTTGCTGACAGCACTCTCCATTTTCACGATGTCGTGGATATCGCCTAGGCCTCTGTCATATATCTCTTTTATTTTCATAAACATCGTGGTTTGCACACAAGGTCTACAGTTCGTTGAAAAACTCGCCCAGACTGTCATTCCGAGGAGCCATAGGCGACGAGGAATCTCGTAGTTCCTTCAGTTTCAGAGCGAGATTCCTCCGCCTCGCAAGTCTCGGCGTCGGAATGACGCGGTTCCGCAAGGTTTTTCAACAAACTGCTAAAACCCCCAAAATTCCCCCGAGTCTTGCGGCAGAGCTAAAGCCGTCTGAAGCCCCGCCCTTCCGTCGCCGGTGAAATAAGATCGCTAATTTCTGCAACTAGACACTAATGACCGCCGCCTTTTCGGCGCTCTCTTAAAGGGCAGGCTCCGAGCGCCGCTACAGAAGCTGTTGTCACTATACTCCTGTTGAACCGACGATCAAGAGCTTCATCAGGCTTCCCGAAGCTTCCATCATCAGCGATCCGAGTTCACTTGCAGAAGCCGCGTTGCCCGGATTGCCAGAGTCATCATAAAATGGCGGCCTGTCTTTCCGGAGCGTCACCCAGTGCATTGGCTTCAAACTCTAGCGGTACACCTAGGCCACGTCCTAGGCCACTACGGGGGATGGGGCTTGTTCCTCATCAACGTGCTGGACTCCTCGGTTTTGGCTTTTCCACTCATCAACGATCTCTTACTGATCCACATGTGCAGCCGCCAACCCGCTCTGGCTCCCTTTTATGCCGCCTCTTGCACAGCCGGCTCGATGGCCGGCTCGTTCGCCATTTACGCCGTGGGTCGAGGCGGAATACGGCTCTTCAGGCGCAACCCGGAGCTGCGCGAGGCGGGCCGGGCCCGGCGTTGGCTGGCGCGGAATGACTTCGCCACAGTGCTAACAGCAGCGTTGCTTCCTCCGCCGGCCCCTTTCAAGGTTGTGCCGATTGTGGCAGGCGCCCTGCGCATGAACTTTGCGCGCCTGGCGGCGGCGTTGCTGATCGGACGCGGATTGCGTTTCGTGTTTGAAGCCTGGGTAGGTATGAAGTATGGCGCCGAAGCCGAAACCTTTCTGCGTTATCACCTCGTGTTGCTCTCGCTGGCTGCCGCCGCAAGCGTCATCCTCCTTGTGGTCGCGTACCGGTATCTTCAGAAGACAGCCCCAGCGGGCTAACCTGCATTTCTCACCAGTTTCGTCGCAGGGCCACAGGCTCACCGATGAGCTTCAGGTCAATCAGCCCGGCCGGCCCATGAAGGTGAAGGCTTCCGAGCGGGCCTGCAAGTTCCGGTCAAGCCTGATCGTCGCCTGAAAAGCCCCGGATTCGGCCCCGAAACGAAGGTCATGGATGCGCACCTCGTATCCGTCCACATCCGCCTGGCTGCCTCCTTTGAAGCCTATACCTGCCTGGGGTTGGGCGGCGATGTTGTCCTCGGGGCCTCCCTGGCCGGAACCAGTTTGCGCACTGGAAATGACCTCGACCTGCGCCCACGGAAATCGGGCAAAGTTCGAGAAAACGCGCCCTGCGTGTGTTTGGAGCGCGGCGGTAAGTGCGGGCGACGACTGTGGCTTGCGAAACGAGGTGGCATAATCGGCGGCCACGTCTGAAGCTAACGCGTTCGCGGGAAGGACATGATACGCGGAGTCTGTCTCCACCACTCCTCGCCAGACAAAGGGATTCAAGCCGGGAAAGGCCCCGGCTCGCACGGGAGGCTCATCGCCGTAGTTGTTCGCTTCGAGCAAAGCCAAAACCCGGCGATGGCTGAAGTCCCTCAATCCCCAAAGCAACATCATGGCCGCCAGCGCGGCCACCGCGCCGCGACGGTAGCCCGTCTTGCGAGCACCAAGTTCTTCCGACACCAGACGGAACAACAACGGTAACCCCAGTCCACACACCAGCAGCAGGAGTAACGTTGGATCGATGATGGGCATGATATCCCAAGCAAACCAGCGCCCGCTAAACGGCAACAACGGGCGAACTCCGTAAGCGTTCGTAAGGTCGAGCAGAATGTGGGCCAGCGCTGCGATCCAACAAAGCAAAAACAACCAGCGTCCGTTGAGCGGAGGCGCGGAAGGCTTAGCCCGTGCCAGCCGGCCCACCGGGTAAATCAGGGCCCAAAGAACCACTGCCAGCCCGCTCGCGCCCAGCAGCGAATGCGTAATGCCGCGGTGGTATTCCAGATACGTTATGCTGCCCCGGAAACGGGTCACAATATCAACGTCCGGCGCATTTGATCCGAGAATCAGCCCGAGCGTGGCAAAACGTGTCTTGCGATTCAGCCCCGCTTGGCTCAGAGCGATGCCGGTAAGCGTGTGGGTCAGATTATCCATGTCCCGTGGCGCGCGGAAACACTGAGATGCCGCGCTGCGATCATCGCCTTGCCTTCGCGAACCGGCTCTTCAAAGCTTCTCACCCTGCCCGCCTTCCGGCCTTTCGGGCAGCAGCAGCGTAAGCGCGTCCGGCACCAAGTCAAAGGTGGCAGGCAGCTCTCCCGCCAACTCGCCATCAATTTCAAGATAGATGCGCTGCGAGGCGTCTTCGGCCAAACAGCTCACCGGGCAGGAATCGATAATCTGCACGTCATGCAGCCCGGCATGACGCCGCAACGCGACTGCTCCCGCGTAAAGCGCATAACGCCACACTCCACGGCCCGCGAACAGGCATAGCTTCATCTGGTCACTGAAGAGGCTGGCGCCGGGCGCCATATGAAACCAGCCGGCGTAACGTTCGGTACGCTGAAAAACCCCCATAGTGCCGCGCCACTCGCCTGTTCCGTTCCGGCAGACGAAACGCGGAAACCGGTGCCGGAAAGCCTGCCGGATTGCTTCCCAGCAGTAGGCCCCCACGCCGAATGCGGCCTTGAGTTCCCACGGCAGGCTGTGAACGACGTAGGCGTCAAACCCAACCCCGGCGACGCTCAGAAAATAGCGGGACTTGGGCTCGACTCCGTGCCAACTGACCCGCCCAAGCGCGATTCTCCGATGGCACACCCGGTTTAGTGCGCGGGCCACGGCCACGGGATCGTGTGGAAGACCAAGATCCTTGGCAGCGATATTCGCTGTCCCGCCGGGCAGAATTGCCAGCGGGCAAGAACCCAAAGCAAGAGCGTTCACAACCTCATTGATGGTTCCGTCACCGCCGCACGCGATAACGACTTCGGCGCCCGCCTGAACTGCCGCGCACGCGAGCGCTCGCGCGCTTCCCGGTCCCGTGGTGGGGTTTACATCAAGATTGAAGCCGGCGGCCCGCAGGACTTCTACCGCCCTACGGATTTCCACCTCTCGCCGGGCCGGGTCGCGCCCGGCGACAGGATTATAAATAAGCGTCGCTCGGCTCAAAGGAAGGGGACACCTGGACCGCAACGAAGTTCCGGGCGTGTAGGGGCAGGCCTTGTGCCTGCCCAGTGATTTAACGACCGCGAAATGGGCAGGCACAAGGCCTGCCCCTACGTCAAGGCGAAGAGGCTCAAAACTGGCGAGCGTGGCGCTATTTCATTCTGACAGAGAGCTCACCCGCCACCACCCGCAAAGCTACCAGATCGCCGGTTTTCTTCTCTTTCCGGATCTTCACCCAAACCTTATCGCCAGCCTTGAGGTCCGTCGCAGGCGAAGGTTGGCCGTCGCGGAGGACCTTAGTCTTCTTGTCCAGCTTGAACGTCTGGTCGTCGCCAAATTCGGTCTTGTCACAAATCATTTCTGTGGGCTCAACGCTCTTAACCACGCCGTAGACGTAGTTTTGCAAGTTGCGCGCCGTGTCCGTCGGATTACCAAACCGCGCATTATCGGGCGGTTGGGCAGGCGCATCGGCGCGCCCGGGCTGATTGGGTTCTTCACCCGGCTGTTGAGAAGCGTATGCAGCCAGAGCACTCGCGCTCGTCAGTAGCATTGCAATAATTGCCGTTCGGACTTTCATGTGATATCCCTCGGTTCCCCCAACTTGCGACGCCCCTCACGGCTCACCTTCTTGCCGCCATTTCCTGAGCTTTCAATGGCCGCCGCATTGAACGTAGCGCCCGGCGAGGGCCGTGTCAAGCTTGTATGTGCAACTAACCAGAAGCACGCTTCGTAAGTCAGCAGACCCGCCGGGAGCCCGGACCTCAATTCGATACGGTCAAAGCCCACATGTTCCTGGCGGATGCGCTATGATGTGACTTTTGGATACGTCTGGGGAGATGGAATGAGCGCAAACGAGCACTTCAGTTTGGATGGTCAGGTGGCGGTGGTTACCGGCGCCGCACAGGGCATTGGCGAGGGTATCGCGCGCCGGCTTCATGCGGCTGGGGCGAAAGTGGCGGTGCTCGACCTTCAGGAACCAGCGGCTCGATCGGTGGCCGCCGAAATCGGCGGGTTGGGTGTGGCCTGCGATGTGGCCTCTGCGGCTTCAGTAAATGAGGCGTTTCGGCGCATCGAGGAAGGCTTTGGTCCCGTGAGCATTCTGGTGAACAACGCCGGCGTTGCAGGCCGCACCTTGCCCACCTGGGAACTGGAGGAGCGCGACCTCGACGCCGTGTACGCGGTTAACCTGAAGGGTGTCTTCCTAACCTGTCGCGCCGTAATTCGCGGCATGCTGAAGCGGCGCTACGGCCGCATTTTGAATGTGGCCTCGATTGCGGGCAAGGAAGGCAACCCGAACATGGTGCCGTATTCCAGCACCAAGGCCGGCGTGATTGCGCTCACCAAGTCCCTGGCGAAGGAAGTAGCCGGCAAGGGCGACATCACGGTGAACAGCATCGCTCCAGCGGTGATTCGAACGAAGATTCTCGACGGAATCTCGCCTGAGACCGTGAAGTACATGGTGAGCAGGATTCCCCTGGGCCGCACCGGCACTATCGACGAGGTGGCGGCGCTCATTCATTACCTGGTTTCGCCCGAAGCTTCATTCACCACCGGCCAGTGTTACGACATTTCAGGCGGCCGCGCCACATATTGATCTTCGCCGTTCTCAGTTGAGAGGCGGCAGGGCTGATCGAGAATTATCAACCATTGAAACCAGCGGAATTCAGTGACTACGCGGGAATGAGCAGACTCAGGGCGGCTGTGGCCGCGGCCGGAACTTACTCTGTAGCACAAGGGCTTAAGTTCTTCTCGGCCGCGAAGATTTCGTCTTTATGACCGGAGCAAGTCCGATCGCGCCTTGTAGTACCTCTGCGTTCTCTGTGGCTAGAAGCCTTCAACATGGCGCGACCCTTGGCCGCAACCAAAAGAAGCATTCACCACAGCGCGGCCAACGGCCGCTCTGTGAGGAATTGGCGTCTCTTCGGCTCTCCCTTACGGGGCAGGCTCCGAGCGCCTCTACCGAAAAAGGAGACCGGCAATGAAAACCAGAAGGTTGGGCAGAAGCGACTTAATCGTTTCCGAGATGGGACTCGGATGCATGGGCATGTCGGAGTTTTATGGACCCGGGAATGATGAAGAGTCTATCGCCACGATTCATCGGGCAATCGAGCTCGGCATGAACTTTCTCGATACCGCTGACATGTACGGTCCCTACCTGAACGAAGAATTAGTGGGACGAGCGATTCGAGGCCGCCGCCAGCAGGTGATTGTGGCCACCAAGTTTGGGATCGTGCGTGTCAAGGATTCGCCAGTCCGCTCGATCAGCGGCCGGCCTGAGTACGTGCGCTCGTCCTGCGAGGCTAGCCTCAAGCGCCTTGGGGTGGAGACCATCGATCTCTACTATCAGCACCGGGTCGATCCCAACACTCCTATCGAGGACACCGTGGGAGCCATGGCGGACCTCGTCCGTGAAGGCAAAGTGCGCTACCTGGGCCTTTCGGAAGCCGGACCCGGGACCTTGCGGCGCGCCGCCCGCGTGCATCCTATCGCGGCGTTGCAGACCGAGTATTCACTTTGGAGCCGCGACCCGGAAGATGAGATTCTGGCCACTTGCCGCGAGCTTGGCATCGGATTTGTCGCTTACAGCCCGCTGGGCCGCGGGTTCCTGGCAGGTCAGATCAAGCGCTTTGAGGACTTCTCGGAGGACGATTATCGCCGCACAGCCCCGAGGTTCCAGGGAGAAAACTTCCAGAAGAATTTGGACCTCGTGCAGCGTATCAAGGAGATTGCAGCCGCCAAGGGCTGCACACCTTCACAGCTTGCCCTGGCCTGGGTGCTGGCGCAAGGCGATGACATTGTGCCCATCCCAGGCACCAAGAGACGTCAGTATCTGGAAGAAGATGTCCAAGCGATCCAGGTGCGCCTGACGGCCGAAGATTTTCGCACGATCAACAATGTGTCGCCGCGCGGCGCCGTCTCAGGCGGCAGATATCCGGAGCACGCGATGGCCCTGGTGGGCCGCTAGCGTCGCTCCCACGCCGCTGAAGGCTAATGCTGCTCTGACGCCTTGCCGTCAACCTCGCTCGAACCCAACAGCGAAGAGTCACCGGGAATCGGCTC
>JASHYZ010000534.1 GCA_030042795.1 Terriglobia bacterium
GTGCACGGATTCCGAAGCCGCTGAGGAGCAGTCTCGGCGCTTTCCTAGGCCGCAGTTTTACGCTATGCTCTACTCGGGTTTACCCGAAAGCGGAGGTGCAACCTTATGACAACTGTTGATTGGTCGGATTGCTCCTTGGTGGAGGTCATTCCCGGCAAGGTTAGCGGTGCACCCTTGCTCAAGAATACTCGCTTGCCGGTGGACGCCATCACCGGAAACTACGACGCTTTCCGCGATGACGGACTATCAGCAGACGCGGCTCTTGCTGAGACTCTGGACTGCTATCCGGAGGCCGGCCTCGCCGCGATCAAGGCTCTTCTCAACTATCGCTCGGCGCATCAATTGCAGGAGCAGCCTTGAAGGTGTTTTTCGACGAGGACGTACCGCGCAAGCTGGCGCGGTCACTGCCACAGTATGACATTCACACTGTCGTCGGCATGGGATGGGGCGGCATCGAAAACGGCGCGCTTCTCGAACTGATCGAGCGCGAAGGCTTCGATGTGTTTATTACCGGCGACAAGAACATGGAAAAGCAGCAGCGGCTTGAGGGACGCTCTTTTGCCGTGCTGGTGATGTCCTCAATCAACTGGCCGGCGGTGAAGCCGCATATTCACAAAATTGCCTCCGCCCTTGACGAAGCGCGGCCCGGCACGGTCAAGAGGATTGACTGCGGCGAGTTCATTCCACGCTCGAAGCCCTTGAGCGACTGAAAGCAAAATCATGTAACGGTTTCGCGAGCTGACGTTCGGCTTGCCCGCGGGTGGCGCATACATTGCTTTGTATGTATGCGCCACCGTGAGCCAGGTAGCCCAGACTTCGCGTCTTTTGAAATCCGCGGCATTTCTTCCGAAGCCTTACGAAAAGTTGCGGCGCTAAAAGCCCTTCGACAGCACTCAGGGCCAAGATAAGCCCCGCTCTCCACGCAGACATGAAAGGCAATGTCTGCGCCACCCAACGCACGAGGACTTAACACGAGGCGCTGCGCGTCGCGCTTGAGCTATCGGGTGAGGCTAGATCGACGCGCTTAATTTGCGGCTTAGCGGATTGATTTGCCAGTCAAGACCTGTGCGCCCGGCCCGCAAAGCGTATCGCCAACACTCCCAAACCGATGGCAAGCAAGAGCAGCGTGCCGGGTTCGGGTGTGGGTGCTGCGGTAAATGTCCCGACTACGCCTACAGGTTCGGGGAGGGTTCCACCGGGGTTGGGCTCATCCAGTATAGTGGTCGCGTTGGCGTCAGCGGCCGCATAAACCGTGCCTGGATACCCTGGGTAGTCGCCGTCATTAAAGAGTTCGCCCACATAACCACCTGCTACGTTGAAGGCCACACCCAAAATGTCGAAATCGCCACCGGAGAATGGGTAACCCGGGCAGTCGGCGGGAGAGTTTCCCCCCGGAAAAAACAGATCGTCGTAAGACAGGCCGGCGGATGTATAGGCAACAGGTTCGATGAGTGGCGTAATGTAAGAAATGGGCAAGTAGAGGCCGGTAATGGCACCGGAAATGCCAACATTGGAATCGGCAAAGGTTCCTGTGATGCCCATGATTTCGTAGGTACCGGGAGTTGAAACGCCAGACGTACTGTCCGGCGCGGAAACAGCGGTCAGGGTGCCGGAACTAGTAACCCCGCCTCCGCTGAATGAAAATGAAAAGGTGACGGTACTTGCGCTCGCCAGCGAGGCCATTGCCAAAACCGTAAGTACAGAGAAGCCGAATCTACGAAACATTTTGTGCCAATCCTCCTTTGGCCCGGGCGTCCCGCTCTGTCTGGAGCGCACCCAGCGCGCCCCCTCGCGGTCCGGTTCTTCAAATTCTCACGATTGCTGTCTGGCGTCAACTACATTATTGCCGCCGGTTGCAGGATTTGTGCTGTAAACAACAGACTAGTCCTAAGTTGAATAAGTTCGGGTACCGCGGAAAGAGCGCCAGGCTGTCGTGAAATTCAAGTGTCCGTCGCTCAGCCAATGGTCCACGAATTAGCGCAACCAAGCACTAGGGTTCTCGCTGGGTGGCGCATCCATCGCTTGTGATGTATGCGGCGCAACGCCCAAACACCGAAACACGACCGGCCTCGCTACACAAAGGTAGCGCGGACCCCGTTCTTGGGTCCGCGGCTTTTGAGCGGGGAAAAATGCCGCTACCTGGCTGATATCTAGCCTAGTCACCAATGGCTAACTATAAAGCCTAGATGACTTGACAACGGCCCTAAAGCTGTGTTACGCTCCGGCGTATCTGGTTTGGCGAGGTGCGCCATGCTCCCTCATCCTCGGATTCTTCCCCGCGCCCGAAGCAAAGGCAAAATTCAGCACACTCGGGAGCCGTTCGGAGACGCGTCGGCAAATCGAAGGGCAACTGTCCCTGTTCCAGCCCTTCGGCGCCCAGCCGGGCAGGCGCCGGTACGAGGCTGCGAACGAGGAAGCCTTGCGTGCTTGCGTCGAGAATGCTGTGGCCAAGCTGGCAGTTCAAGCCGCCGCCAAGGCGGCCGAGGGAAACGAACCCAAGCGAAGCCAATAGAGCTAAGTACTGCTATATCAGATGGATATGCAGAAATTGGTTGAAAGCGAAGCCAAGCGTGTTATCGCTCGTACTTTCAGAGGTTTATGAGCCAAAATAGGCCATTTTCTTGAAAAAGGTTCTTCTGGAGAGCCGTTCTAGGATTTGGGACAAGGATTATGACACATCATTACCAAAAAGGTCAGATAATGTCCACGTTTTTCGGCGGGATTAAAATCCAATACTGTTCATTTAGGCCACGAAATGGCTTCGAATCAATTCAAACGCGACGTAGGGGCGGGCCTTGTGCCCGCCTGCGGGCGACCACAAGAGTCGTCCCTACGTTAAGTGAACGGTATTGGGCTTCAACCCGGCTTCAGCCCCGCCGTCTCTGAGCAGAGGCTGACGGGCCTTCAGAGTCTGCGTGAGAACTGGTTTCGCGAGGCTTGAGGAATCAAGCCTGGCTTGTGGTGCAGGCTTCCAGCCTGCCTCTTCTTGACGGAGGCAGCAGGCCAGTGCCACACCCAGCAGGCCAGATGCCTGCACTACAAGCCAGGCAGCGACCGCGCGGGGTGCGCCGACCCCAAAGTAAGTTTCCCGT
>JASHYZ010000535.1 GCA_030042795.1 Terriglobia bacterium
GGTAAACTTCGCGAAGCATCCCGGCATTTGCTTTGTGTCTGCAAGGAAATGCAGGGATTCTTCGCTTCGCTCAGAATGACAGACCCTCGAGTTGTGCACGAACTTCTGACCTTATGCATTAGTTTCACGAACACCTTGGGCCAAGTGGCATTACTCCGCCTTCCCGAAAACTCTGAACAGCCGAGTCAAAGGATCGAAGAACCTATCCACCACCCGCTCTTTGAGGGGAATAATGGCATTGTCCGTGATGGTGATGCTCTCCGGACATACCTTCGTGCAGCACTTCGTGATGTTGCAGTAGCCGATGCCGTTTGCGTTGCGCAGGTCGCCGACCCGATCCGCTGTATCCAGCGGATGCATTTCAAGCGCCGCCGTATAGACTAGCAGCCGTGGGCCGATGAACTGATCGTGCAGGTGATGGTCGCGCAGCACATGGCAGACGTCCTGGCAGAGGAAACACTCGATGCACTTGCGGAATTCCTGCACGCGGTCCACGTCTTGCTGAGCGATGGTCCAGGTGCCGTCGGGCCGATCGGGCTTACGCGGCTTGAAAGGTTTGAGGGCCTTCTTGGCGCGGAAATTCCAGGAGACGTCGGTGACAAGGTCCTTGATGTTCGGGAAGGTGTGCATCGGCTCTACAGTGATAGGCTTATCGAGCGGAAGCTGGCTCATCCGCGTCATGCACATTAACTTCGGCATGCCGTTGATCTCCGCTGAACAGGACCCGCACTTGCCGGCCTTGCAGTTCCAGCGCACGGCAAGATCGTTCGCTTGCGTGGCCTGAATTTCGTGAATGGCGTCGAGCACCACCATGCCCGGGCCGACCTCGGTGACGTAGTCCCTGAATTCGCCCTTGCCGCCCTCGCCGCGCCAGATCCTGAACGTCGCCTGCGCCATTACTTCATCTCCTTGATAACTTCCTGAAGCTCGGCCGGCATCTCGGGCACCGGCTCGTGAGTCAACTGCATTTCGCCGTCAGATCCCTTGCGGATGATCGTGTTCACCTTGCTCAGCGCTTCGTCTTTGGCGGGAAAGTCGTCACGAAAGTGACCGCCCCGGCTCTCCTTGCGGTTAATCGCTGACCGGATGACAGCTTCGGATACGGTCAGCAGGCTGCGAAGGTCAATGGACGTATGCCAGCCAGGGTTGTATTCGCGGTTGCCGCCTACAGAGGCGCGACTGGCGCGCTCCCAGAGTGATGGGATCACTTCCAGCGCCTTCTCCATCTCCTCTTGACGGCGAACGATGCCCACCCACTCCTGCATTATCTTCTGCAAGTCGCGCTGCACTTGATAAGGCCCCTCGCCTGAATCATGCTCGAAGGGTTTAAGTGCCTGACGCGCGGCGGCCTCGACCTCATCGGTGTTGATGCTGCCGGCGCCGTGTTCTTTCGCAAACCTCGCAGCATACTCACCTGCCCGCTTGCCGAACACCAGCAGGTCAGAGAGCGAGTTGCCACCCAATCGATTCGCTCCGTGCAAGCCTGCCGCCACCTCGCCGGCGGCGAAAAGCCCCGGAACGTCTGACATCTGGGAATCCGGATCCACACGGACGCCGCCCATCACGTAGTGAACGGTGGGCCCGATCTCCATGGGTTCTTCGGTGATGTCAATGTCCGCCAGTTGCTTGAATTGGTGATACATGCTCGGAAGCTTCTTCTTGATGTGCTCGGCGCCGTTGGGAAGGCGCTGTTTGATCCAGGCAATGTCCAGAAAAACGCCGCCGTGCGGGCTGCCCCGGCCTTCCCGAACCTCGCGCACAATGCAGCGCGCCACGTGATCGCGCGTGAGCAGTTCGGGCGGCCGGCGGGCGTTCTTGTCACCTTGAGTGTAGCGCCAGCCTTCTTCCTCATTGTCAGCGGTCTGTTCGCGGTAGAGAGGCGGAACGTCATCAAACATAAAGCGCCGCCCCTCTTTGTTCTTGAGAACGCCACCTTCCCCGCGCACGCCCTCGGTCACCAGAATGCCGCGTACGCCGGGCGGCCATACCATGCCGGTGGGATGAAACTGGACGAATTCCATGTCCTTGAGCGCCGTCCCGGCATTATAAGCGAGCGCCATCCCGTCGCCGGTGTACTCCCAACTGTTGCTGGTGATCTGGTAAGCGCGGCCGATACCGCCCGTCGCCAGCACTACAGCTTTCGCCTGAAAGAGCCGGAATCGGCCTCGCTCGCGGTCGTAACCAAAAGCCCCTACAACGCGGTCGCCATCCTTGAGCAGCTTGAGGATGGTGAATTCCATGTAGAACTCGATACCCTGATGGATGCCGTGGTCCTGAAGCGTGCGGATCATCTCCAGTCCCGTGCGGTCGCCCACATGCGCCAGGCGGCTATACTTGTGACCGCCGAAATGCCGCTGAAGAATCCGGCCATCTTCTGTTCTGTCAAAGAGCGCACCCCAGGCCTCCAGCTCCTTGACGCGCGCCGGCGCCTCCTGAGCGTGCAACTGAGCCATGCGCGGATGATTCAAGTACTGGCCGCCGCGCATCGTGTCTGAAAAGTGGACCTTCCAGTTATCGCGGCTGTCCACGTTGCCAAGCGCAGCCGCGATGCCTCCTTCCGCCATCACCGTGTGTGCCTTGCCGAGCAGCGATTTTGACACCACGCCCACCGACACGCCCGCCGCCGAGGCCTCAATGGCGGCGCGTAGTCCCGCGCCGCCCGCGCCGATCACCAGTACGTCGTGCTGATAGGTCTCGTATTCCGCCATCAGAAGATTCTCCAGTCAGGCCAGATGCCCATCGAGCACAACCTTACGTACAGGTCTGTGAACGCCACCCAGCAAAGGCTGAACCACGCCCACGTCATGTGCCGGGCGTTACAGTAG
>JASHYZ010000536.1 GCA_030042795.1 Terriglobia bacterium
CGGCGGAAATGTCTTTCCTGTGCAGTACGGTGTTGTTGCAAACCACAACTCCGCGCTCAAGGGTGTTTCGAAGCTCCCGTACGTTGCCGGGCCAAGAGTGATGCCGGAACATTTCCATCACTTCGGCGTCTACAGACGCCACTTCACGGCTGTGCTTGCGGCTGAGCTCCTGCAGGATCGCGGGCACCATATCGTCCAAATCCTCCAAGTGCTCGCGCAGCGGCGTCATTTGGATCTGAACCACGTTGAGGCGAAAATAAAGGTCGTTGCGTAACTGCCCCTTGGCGACCGCGTCCTCGGGCACCTTGTTGGTGGCCGCGAGCACTCGTACGTCCACAGAAATCTCGTTCTTGCTGCCGAGGCGCCGCACCTGAGAGTCTTCCAGCACTCGAAGCAGCTTGGCCTGCGTCGCCATCGGCATTTCGCCGATCTCGTCCAGCAGCAACGTGCCGGTGTCAGCCAGCTCGAAACAACCCAGGCGCCGCTCCGTGGCGCCGGTGAACGCGCCTTTTTCGTGTCCGAAGATTTCGCTCTCCATGAGGCTCTCGGGAATGGCAGCGCAGTTCACGGCCACAAAGGGCTTGTTCGCCCTCGGGCTGAGCTCGTGAATGGTGCGAGCGGCCAGTTCCTTGCCGGTTCCGCTCTCGCCCGTGATGAGAACGGAAGCTGACGAAGGCGCTACCTGCTCGATAAGCGACAGCACATCCCGCATCCGCTTCGAGCCACCCACGAGCTTGCCCAACAGTCCGGCGTCGCGCAGACGACGATTGGCAGCTTCGAGCTGGCGTACGTTGTTGGACCGTTCGAAACAGTTGCGGATTTCCACCTGAAGCCGCTTGGGATCGACCGGCTTCTCAATGAAGTTGAAAGCGCCGAGCTTCGTTGCTTCCACCGCTTCTTCGATTGTAGCCTGTCCTGTCAGGATCATCACAGCCGTGCCTGGCGACTCCTCGCGCACACGCTTCAGCAGTTCAATGCCTGTCATTCGCGGCATGCGGAGGTCACTGATGACGATGGACGGCTCAAAGGCGGACAGCTTGCCGAGCGCCTCGTCACCGTCTTCGGCCGACTCCGTGTGATAGCCCCAAGCCGACAACACATCCGCCAGGCCGCGGCGCTCGTTAAGGTCATCCTCAACAACCAGAATACGGGGTTTCTTTCCGTTGCCCATTTAGTTTACTTCCTCCATGATACACCGAGTACGCGCCAGCCGCGATCGTCAGCCCTCGTAGGACTAGCGTCCTGATTTCGCAGCCGGAGCGGTTCTTGTGGTTGCCCCTTTTTAAGGAGCACCCGGCACTTGCCAGATTCTCCCAAGACGCGAACCCTTGCATCTAGCTTTCTCCGACGCTCAATAGGTTCAATTCTTTGAAATATCTGTTTTTGGCTTTAGTGATATGCCTAGTATTTCTAGCTTAGTATAGTGCGTTACAGATCCTGAAACATTTAGTTTTTGGCGCGTGTGATTAGCACCGCGCTTTAGAGACTGAGTGAAAACTCGCGGATTCCCGTTCCCCGCTTTCGCGAGGACAAGCTTCGCGGGAATGACTGGCGCGTTGTGGACCTCAAGTCCAGGATGTCACCCCCGCGGAAGCGGGGGTCCAGGTCGAACAGGCGCCCCAGACCAGTTTTCACACAGACCCTTTAGCCGGCCTTGGTTTGGCGTCCCGGCCAAAGGGCGGCGCTACAAGTTGCATTGTCACTTATGCGCTGCACTATAACAGAGCGCATTACGTCGTGTGCAATGTGTAACGGCACGGCTGAAGCCGTGCCGTTATGGGCTGTACCATGTGTCATGATTTAATGCGTTCTGTTATAGTTCTGGTCCCCACAACGACAAACGCCGGGTCGTCTTTCACGCCAAACTCCGCGCCAACGTACCCGTCCAAATATTCAGATGCTTGGAAGCATGTGTGGGCTCCTTCGAAAATCGTGTGAGGGCTGATTGGGGAACGCTTTGCCACGGCGGTCGGCGGTGGTGTGGACCTCAAGCTGCGCGGGCCCATCTATCTGCGTGCCATCCAGGTGGATGACTTGCATGGCGGACCTCTCACCGGACCACCACGATCAAGTGCGCATGCTACCGGGATTGCTTTCCACTTTTGATACGTAGCCCTTACTCCGCTCGCAGCGCCTCGACAGGGTCCACCTTTGCCGCGCGGCGCGAAGGCAGGTAACTTGCCAAGGCCGCCGTCGCGCCCATGCCAAGAGACACAGCGGCGTACGTTACCGGATCGACGGCTTTGACGCCGAACAGAAGCGAGGACATCAAACGCATCAACACGCCCGCCGCAGCTATCCCACAGGCCACACCGATGCCCGCCAGCAACAAGCCGTTACTGACAAACATTGTAGTTAGCTCCTGGTGGCGCGCGCCCAGCGCCATGCGAATGCCAATCTCCCGCCTGCGCTGGGAGACTGAATAGGCGATCACGCCGTACAGGCCGACCACTCCCAGCAACAAGGCCATGCCTCCGGCGGTTGCGAGCATCACCAGCGTAAATGAAGTTCGCGCCATTGACCTTGTGTAGTAATAGTTCAGCGTGTGGACATCGGCCAGCGGGAGGTTGGGATCCACGGACCATACTGCCTGCCGTACCTCATTGAGCATACTGGTCGAACCTGCGCGCGAGCTGCGAATCGAGAAAGTGACCCAGCGGCGCACGTCAATATCGTTGCCCTCGAAATGCGCGGCCAGGATGGGCCAATACACCGAAGGCGGCGGTTCCTTATCCACACCGTCGTCGTAGATGTTGCCGACCACGCCCACCACCTCTCGCCACTCGCTCTTTGTGTCCGAGCAGATTTGTTTGCCGAGTGCGCTTGCGGGGTCGCGCCAGTATTCGCGCGCCAGTCTTTCAGAGACGATGGCCACCGGAACCTTGTTGTAGATTTCACTCCAGGTGATATCGCGGCCCGCGATCATCGGCGTGCCCAGGGTCTTGAAGTAGCCCGGTGCGATGAACCTATACCGCTGCAGCGGAATTTCGCCGGGAGAATAGGTGTGGTCCTTGGCGTAGACGGCATCTCCCCATTCGTTGCCATCCATGGGGACACTCAAAGAGATGCCGACGGAGGAGACGCCGGGAATAGCCTCGATCTTGTCCAGAATCGCCTCTTGCATGCGAACCACGCGCTCCGGCTCCTTCACTTCAGTATCGTTAATTCCAACCCGGAATGTCTGGAGCTCGGCAGGCGCGACGAAGCCGGGATTCACGGTTGTCAAAGCGCGGAAGGTGCGAATCATGAGTCCTGAGCTGATGAGCAAAATCAGTGCAAGCGCCACTTGCACAACTACCAGCGTGCTGCGCGAGCGGTGACGCCCACGGCTTTCGCTCACCGAACGCCCGCCTTCGCGCAACCCGGTCCCGAAGCGCACGCCGGCGTATTTCAAGATAGGGATGGAGCCGAACAGCAGGCTGGCGACGATGGAGACGGCGAGGGTAAAGAACACCACACTTCCGTCAATGCCGATTTCATCGAGACGAGGCAGACCGGTAGGCGCCAGGGCGACGAGAACACGGAGGGCTACGTACGCCAGCCCGAGGCCAACGACGCTGCCCAGAAGCGCCAGAACGAGACTCTCGAACAACATTTCCACAGCGATCCGACCCCGGCTCGCGCCCAATGCGGCCCGAATCGCAATTTCCTGCTGGCGCCCTTCTGCCCGCACCAAAAGGAGATTGGCCACGTTGGCGCACGCGATGAGCAGCACTATGCCGATGCCGCCCATCAGAACCCACAGCACTTTGCCCACATCACCCACCATCTCTTGCTTCAGTGTGCGAAGATTAGGCCCGATTCGCACTTCCTGGAACATCTTGACGTCGTAGCCGGGCGGCGCCGGAAAGCTTCGCAGCACGATGGGAATCATCCGTGCAACGTCGGCGTTGGCTTGTTGCAGCGTGACTCCCGGCTTCAGTCTGGCAACAGTGTCATAACTGTATTGCCCGAGGGTCATTTTGGTGCGGTCGAACTGCAAGGGCACCAGCAGAGCAAGGTCGGACCCGCTGAAGCGAAAATCCTGCGGCAGCACTCCAATAATCTGGCGCAACTCTCCATCCACCGTGAGCGCCTTCCCGATCACCGACCGGTCGCCGCCGAATTTGTGGCGCCAGTAGCCATAGGTGAGCATCACCGTTTTCGGGCTGCCTGGGGAATCGTCCGCTCGTGTGAACGACCGTCCAAGGATGGGCGTGACGCCGAGAATGGGAAGCACCCCGTCAGTCACGTCGAGGCCTGCCACGTGTTCAGGCTGCGCGAGGCCCGTGACGTTCCTCGAATTCCACATGTAGAAACCGATGTCCTGGAAGGTCCGGTTCTGCTCGCGGTCGACTTCGTAGTCTGCCGGCGATGGTTCCAGGTCCTTGATGCCGATTCCGGGCGCCGTCAGTCTGATGGCGACCAGCTCCTCAGGATGCGGATAGGGCAGAGGCTTCAGCAAAATGCCCTCGATAACGCTGAACATTGCGGTGTTGGCCCCAATGCCCACGGCAAGCGTCACCAACGTGATCGCAGTGAACATCGGCGCGCGGCCGAAGCGGCGCAGAACCTGCTTGAGTTGGCTTCTGAAAGATCCCATGACCTTTGCCTCCTACTTTGCATGAAAATGCGTGAAGCGCCTTGGACTGCGGCAGCTTGCTGCCGCCTTGATGAGGCCGGCTTCCTGGCCAGTCGCTGGAGGGTCCAGCACGCCGCGAGCAAGCTCGCGGGACGAAAGCGGCAGCAAGCTGCCGCACTCTAAAGCGCCTAGGGCGCCGCTCAACCGCCCCGCAAACCTCTAATACGCGCGCTAGCCGAGGAAGTTCCCTGACTCTTGACCGTTGCTGTCAAGAGTAAAATAGCTATAAGCTAAGTACATTATTTTTCACACACATCGTGGGATAGGAGCGCTAAGTAGATTTGTTATGTGTAACATCGTGGGATAGAAAATCTGATCCTTTATTATCAACAACATCGTGGGATGTTCCTTCATTTTCGATGTTCATCGGATTGTTCTGGGCCTGCCGCGCCTCCCTTTTGAGCTTTAGCAGCAGATCTGTGAGCTGCCCGACCTGGCGGAAGCTCGAATCCTCTCGCCGCAGTAACACCTCAGACTCGGGCTTGCTCTTGGCGATGGCGGAGTCGCGAAA